>JAPCJV010000298.1 GCA_027886785.1 Nitrososphaerota archaeon
AGCTTCACTACGCCGTTCCCCTTGAGCAGATCTCCTTCCCAAACGACTTCCGCCTTCCTTTGAGCAGGCATGAGACAGGAAAGATCAAGGGATCCTATTACATATTTACATCCCTAATACGAGGGGTATCAGAAAAAACCCTCCCCTATTGATTTAAGGGAGAAAACGAGCCGGATGAGGATTTACGATAAAAATAGAGAATGTATTGGGCCAGAAGTTCGAAAGAAAGGGCTATCTGACCAGGTTCTTCGCCGTTCGGTGCCTCAATCGGGAAATGTGGTTCTTCTCTTCCTCTTCCCAGTATTTCCGCATGCATTCTCTCTTAGCGAAAAGATGGTCTAGATACCCTTTCTGGGTGAATGTTTCCCCGCACTCAGGGCACATTTCCGTCTTGTTTGAAAAGACTGTGGTTTCATATTGACTTTGTTCCATCAAATTAACTCACTACTCCACATCAAAGAAGATCTTTGGTAGATGGTCGGTATTTAAAGCTGCGCTTGCCTTACTGTCATTTAGTATTGGTTGGACAACCAAGTTAGGTTCCGCAGCACAGACGCCCTAAGGGAAAATTTACAGGCATCCTTGATCTAACCAGAAACTTAGATTTCGGAAGGATAAACAATTGGCGATTCTTCGCAAAAAAGTACATTGATTGACAAGATTCTAATATTGCAAACTTAGCCTCGCCAATGGGGGCCATTTTTTGGAAGAGATCAGAAAAGAGAGGCTCGTGGATACATTCGGCGAAACTGCTGCAAAAATAATTATGGATCATGAAAATGATTTGAAAGAGACCTTCGGATCGGCGTCGGAGATCATCAAGAGAGTCATGGATGGTCAGTTTTGAAAGATCTGGCCGGCCAAAGAAATAACCTTGAGGTTATACAACAAATCCCAAAATTAGTCTTTATATTTAGGCGACAACTAGATCGGAGGAGGGCATCTTCTGTTGGATGAGATGGGTTGACCCAATCATCAAGTCTCTGAATCAGTACTCGTAATTCGCTAAATGTTCCTTTTTTGGCAAAGGAATGGTTACGGCAGGTTCTATAACTACCGGCCGCTGCAATAGGCCGGAAATGTCTCTAACGCAAGCTCAGTCAAGAGCTTCTGAAGAAGAGATAATGACCTGCGTCGACAGGGGATTGGATAAAGTCGGACCTCATGTCAAACACCTCGTATACTGGCATCTGGAAAAAATTGGAGGGCTTAAGCGAGCCGACATTCCCAGTAAGCCCGAGAAATTCCTCGAGGGACTCAAGAATTTGTACCGCGCGAGCGCGGCTGGCGTCGAAAGAGCGATCCTCCAAGAGATCAATTCAACGTTTGAATTACACTACAGTTATCCCCAGCTAGCTAAAGCAATTCATGAAGCGGCACAAAAGCAGATAGTCTGAGTACTCTCGGTCAAGCTATTCAGTCGAGATCAAATAAAGGTTGGCACGTACGGCTTGGTTATTCTAGTGGTAATTCTAAAGCGATAAGATAAGTTTTCTACAATCGCTCTAGTAGCAAGACTTGCCCTAAATTGTCAGCAATCCCAGAATCAACGAAAGTTGCAAGGCGAAGTGAATCACCCTCAATCTGGACTTTACTTTGTTCGCAAAAACATGATCATCAAATGTTTCAAGCAAGGTCACGATGTTAACCGTGCTATAACCGGTGATCGCCAAGATCACCAGTGGAAAAAAGGGGTTCAAATGACCAAATTCAAAAAAAGCGAGCCCTAGGAAGGCAATAGCCAGTGGAAGAAGGGCAACGACCAAAATCGCATTTTTCCGTCCGATCACAATCGGGAGCGAGCGGACACCCGTGGCCGAATCTCCAGGCACGTCAGAAATGTCGCCTAACAATAGCGTCACCAGGGCAAACAGGCCAAAAAAAATCGCCGAAAAATAAACAGGGCCGTCTAGATTGTTAGCGACGATCCCTCCGCACAGACTGCAGATAACGGCACCCGGGATAGAAACCAAGATCTTCAAAGGAAAGCGTCTCTTTGCCCTAACACTGGGATGGGAATACGCCACTCCCAAAACAAATGCAACCAGAACGAGAATGAAGCAGATTACACTGATCGAAGCGCTTGCGACGAATGCTATTCCAATGGACGTTAGGAAGACTATCCACCCGTCCTTGGTCGAGACCCGTTCCGATGCGATCGGTCTAGTTGGATGATCTATTTTGTCCTCCTTCACGTCGGATAACGAGTTGAAAACATACACCCCGAATGTTATGAAATACCAGGCCACGATCAATTCGCCCAGCTGAACGAAATTGGGTCGCAAATTGGTGGCGAGAAGGTACGCAGTAATCAAGGAGAACACAAAAACAGTAACTCGATACTCCGACTTCATTAAGATCGTAAAAGCTTTGAAGTGCTCTAATGGAGACCTCGGTTTAGGAAGGGTCGAAGTCGAGGTCCTGAGATTGGATGGATTTTCCCTTCCATAATCGTAGAGATCATTTAGTGGCCAAGGAAGAATCATCTGAGCGGCAAGTGAGGCCCCGCAGTTAATAGATATTTACCTTAAACGAACTTGGTTTATCGCTAATTTTGTCAATACCGCAGTTAGAACTATTTGGCAAATAATTTCGAAAACGCTAGAATGGCCTAACAAGTTTGAACAGCAGCCCGCTTTCCCATTTTCATGAAAAAGGGGCTAGGGTTCAAGAACCGGGCTACACGGGTTGGGCCTGGTGGCCTAATCTGACGCGTGTTCACTATGAGAATTCCAGGCCTAGAAAAAATCTAGGAGGATACAAGTTCGCGCGGTTGTTGAGGGGTTTTCTGGAGCGAGGCCTGGTTTGATTCTATTATTGCCGCAATAGTGTCTCTCTCAGCTCGCTTGGAGATTTCTACAAAATGAGAAATGAGCTTAGCTGCTAAATCGCTGTTCTCGAATTCCAGTCCGAAGAAAAAGGAGTACGGATCTTCGGGATTCACGATTTCAATTCCCACATCCGAGTTATCTATAACCAGAAAACTGTAGGGGATCGAAGCTTCTCCCAGCATAATATTGGGATTAGTGGTGAGCTCTTTGAACACAGAGAGCGCTTTGGGATGTGCCATCAGGTTGCCCATCAACTGCAGCTTCGTTGATAGTCCGTTTCGATTACTGTGGAGCAAATTTACCTTGCAACCGCGTTTAGCTGCTCGCAATGCAGATTCAGCGGTTCTGAAGTCCACGTACCGCGACGCGACGTAAAATTCCGACTTCATCATTTCGATTTTCAAAGCAACGTGCGAGCTCAGCCCTGTCCACGTACCGAAGAACTTGGTGGGTTGCAAGTTGGCGACGCCGGTTGACTCCTCCAGATCGCCGATGAACTCCTGGGAAAGTGAAGGATCAATTGCGTTCGCAGACACAACGTCCGCATTTTTCTTGATTTGAGAGATCGCTTCTACGCTTTTTTTCCTGACCAAGATCTGTTCTAGGCTCTTAACTTGATTTTCAAAGATCATACTTCCCAAGGGGGTGTGTTTGTACTCGCCTTCATTTTTGAAAACGAGGCCCAGGTCAACGAGTTCTTTCAGTCTTCCGTAGTACCTCTTTTTCGTGAATTGG
>JAPCJV010000299.1 GCA_027886785.1 Nitrososphaerota archaeon
GCTGGAGTAGACCTATAGATAGTATGACAAAAGAAAGTACTTTTTCTTTATGAATCAATCAAATTTGTATTTAGAGTTTAGAAAAAAAGTCGTCTTCCGAGCTTGCGATCCCATTAGGTGATCGGCCCAGATTCAATTTTTTCTTCGCAAAAAGACACTGATCTAATCGTGCTCTGTTTATCAGCTATTCCAATCTGGATATAGCACCAAGGAACTTAACAGAATTTTCCTACCATATGATGAGCGAAATCGCCGAAGTTCTACTTGTAGCATACGAGACTCCTTCAGTAGATCGTGTTTAGTGAAAAGTGAAGGTACCTAAATATACAACATTCGGGCTAATGGGGAGTGGTAGCGTAGCTTTTGACCACCCAGACAGCCGTTTCTGAGAATGTGTACCTTCTCGATGAAGCCTATGGGCTAGGCAAGGATGTGTTAGGCGGAAAGGGCCACGGCCTCGTCGAAATGGCGCATGCCGGCCTTCCGGTTCCCCCTGCTGTCATTATTTCCACGCGAGTGTGCGCAGAGTATTATGATAATGGTGAAAGGTTTCCCGAAGATCTGATGCCCATTGTTTTGACAAAGTTGAAGGCCGTAGAAGAAAAAACCGAGAAAAAATTTGGGAAATCCCTTCTCGTTTCGGTGAGAAGCGGTGCGCCGCTTTCGATGCCGGGGATGATGGATACGATCCTCAACCTCGGATTGAACGACCAGGTGGTCGAGTACCTGGTTGCTTCTACCAAAAACGAGAGATTTGCATATGACGCGTACAGACGGTTTATCCAGATGTACGGAAAGATCGTCGAAAAAATCGAGGGTGCAAAATTTGAAGAGCTCATCGAAAAGAAAAAGAGCTCTAGGGGAATTACTAGCGACGTAGAGCTTTCGACGACGGATCTGAAAGAGATCGTATCCGAATTCAAGTCGCTCTTCAAAGCAGAAACTGGAAAAGAGTTCCCCCGCAACCCCGATGAACAGCTTCGTCGTGCCATTGAAGCGGTATTGCAATCGTGGATGGGCAAGCGGGCGA
Source organism: Nitrososphaerota archaeon (assembly GCA_027886785.1). The sequence goes on from JAPCJV010000299.1 coordinate 1,031, forward strand.
TCGAGTACAGGCGATTTTACAAAATCGATGACAAGATGGGCACTGCGGTCAGCATCGTTGCGATGATTTTCGGAAACACTGGCGATGATTCGGGATCCGGGGTGGGTTTTACTCGTAACCCAAGTACCGGGGACAAGAAATTGTTTGCAGAATTTTTAATCAACGCTCAAGGGGAAGATGTCGTTTCCGGCGCCAGAACTCCATTTTCAATCGAGGAAATTCAAGAAGGAATGCCGGATCTTTATGAACAATTGCAAAAAATTGCCGGGCTACTGGAAAAGCACTACAAGGACGTGCAGGATTTTGAATTCACGGTCGAAAATGGAAAGCTGTGGATGTTACAGACTCGCACGGCAAAGCGCACAGCTCAAGCTGCAGTTCGGATCGCCCTAGATCTAGTACGCGAAGGAGGAATCTCTGAAGAAGATGCTGTTATGCGGGTAGAGCCTACACAACTGGATCAGCTGTTGCACAAACACATTGATCCGGAAGCTCACGTGGACGTACTCGTCAAAGGAATCGCTGCCAGTCCCGGAGCTGCGGTTGGGAAAGCAGTTTTCGATACCAACAAAGCTGCGGAACTCGGAAAATTAGGTGAGAGCGTAATTTTGGTGCGCCGGGAAACTGCGCCTGAAGACATCCACGGGATGATTGCCAGTCAGGGAGTACTCACACAGCGCGGAGGGAAGACCTGTCACGCTGCCGTGGTCGCCCGAGGGATGGGAAAGCCCGCCGTTGTGGGAGCCGAGTCGCTCCTTATTGTGGACGGAGAAGCTAGGGCAGGAGACGTGATCATCAACGAGGGGGATGTTATCACCATTGATGGCGGTACAGGCGACGTAATTTTGGGACCGGCTCCTCTGGTCGACGCGGAAATATCTGGAGACCTTGATCAGTTTCTGACAATGGCGGACAAATTCCGGAAAACTGGAGTCTGGGCGAATGCTGACACTCCCACCATGGTCGCGAAAGCAATCGAGTTCAAGGCCGAAGGCTTCGGGCTGGTCAGGACGGAGAGGATGTTCAATGCGAAGATCCGCCTGCCATTCGTGCAGAGGATGATTATTTCTTCGACCACGGAGGAGAGAAAGAAGTGGCTGGAAAAGCTGAAGGAATTTCAGAAGAAAGATTTCTATGATATTTTCATGGCGGCCAAGGGCAGGCCTGTGGTGATTCGACTACTAGATCTGCCCCAGCATGAATTTCTCCATGCTCCTGCTAGCCCCGAGCTAGGAGAACTGATTTCTAAAAAACTTCCCAGTTTGAAAGAGGACAACCCGATGTTAGGGCACAGGGGGATTCGGCTGGGCATGACGTATCCGGAAATTTACGAAATGCAGGCAAGAGCGATCTCGGAAGCCAAAATCGCTGTGGAAGGAAAAGGCATCAAAGTTAGGGCGGAGATCATGCTTCCCTTGACTTCGGTAGCGAACGAACTCGTCCGGCTCCGGGAACTGATCAAGAGGATTCTCCCAGATTCACCTGTCGGTACAATGATCGAGACTCCCCGGGCAGCTGTGACTGCAGGCGAAATTGGCAGGTACTCGGACTTTTTCTCGTTCGGAACGAACGACCTTACCCAAATGACTTTTGGCATGTCAAGGGACGATGCAGAAGGAAAATTCCTTGTGAAGTACGTGGAGGAGAAAATATTGCCGAATAACCCGTTCGAGGTCATAGACGAACAGGGCGTGGGGCGGTTAATGAAAATGGCTGCGGAAGATGGGCGAGCTCAAAATCCCCACCTCGAAATTGGAGTGTGCGGAGAAACCGGAGGCGACCCCGAGAGCATTGATTTCTTCGTAAACGGCGTCGGGGTGAATTACACTTCATGTTCGCCCTATAGAGTGCCGATAGCGAGACTCGCTTCCGCTCAAGCTGCGATCCGTGGATCTAAAAAGCACTCTACGAAAAAATATGCGTCGTCGGTCTAATTTTTTCGAGTCCTATTCTATCAAACGCCTAATCGCGATAGAGGCGAGGACCATGAAAAATAACGTCGCCGCCAAGAGCGCTCCAATGTCCAGGAGCACGTTGGTTTGATAACCTGGAAGTACCAGGGCCCGTAAAGCGTCCACAACGTACGTCAAGGGATTAGCCAACGCAAAGACCTTCAGCCACTCCGGCATCAAGGAAAGTGGATAGATCGCACTGCTAGCGAAAAACAACGGAATCGTAATCGCTTGCCCTATTCCCATCATCCGATCTCTTGTCTTGAGGAGGGATGCAATGAACATCGATAACGATGAAAAACACATGGCAAACAGCACGGTCACCAGAAATACTCCAAGGATGCTTAGTGGGGAAATGATGATGTTCACCTGCAAGATCACCGCGAGAATAAAAATAACCACGGCCTGAAAAATTCCCCTCACCCCGGACGCGAGAGTCTTTCCAAAGATGATCGAGCCTCTCGGCGACGGAGTCGACATCAATTTTGTCAACAGTCCAACATCTCTTTCCCATACGACCACTATCCCGTAAAAAATCGACACAAAAAGCACCGACTGTGCTAAGATCCCA
>JAPCJV010000003.1 GCA_027886785.1 Nitrososphaerota archaeon
TCTCAAGTTGTAGGGGATCGAGATACGTTCTGTAACCTAGCTTCGGTGAGTAAATCTCAATTCTCACCCCATTTCTAGTTTGAACTTTCCTCAATAAGACATATGCAAATTCATTGGCTACCTCGATGAAATCTGTTAGAGGTTTATAGCCCTCTTCTGCTACTTCTTCCATTTGAATGTAAAAAAGACAATTTTTGTTAAAAGCTTATTCACGTATTTTGAATTCTATCAGATTTAGAATGTGCGACAACTGGCCATAAAGGTAATTAATTCACTAGTCCCTCGACGAAAAAAGTGACTGAAGGTATGAAATGAACAATCAAATTTTGATGAGTCTTCTAATATTTTCCTCGAAGATTTCGGATTGTTCCTGCGGTGGCAAATTCAGATCCTGTATTAATTTTGGATATGATGCAAGCCGCGCTCTTCCTCCATCCTCGCCCCACGGATAGTCAGTAGAAAATACTAGATTCTTGGAACTAAAATTCTCAAATCCACATTTTATCGCTGAGGCGCTTGCCACAGCGGTGTCATAATAAAATTGCTTAAAATATTCCCATACTGGTTTCGATAATCTCTTTCTCAATCCCGCTTTTTCTTCCGCCATTCTGGAACTGCTGGCCCTTTCGCTGTAAGATTCCCGGATCCTGCCGGAAAAGAAAGGAATCATTCCGCCTAAATGGTGCGCCACAATCTTCAGTGTGGGATACTTTTCCATGATGCCCGAAAAAATAAGTCTCGGAAGTACCAGCGAAGTTTCGAAAGGCCAGCCAAAGACGTGGGCGAGATCATATTGATCTTCATAGGGTCTTCCGACGAAATTTACCGGATCGACCGGATGCAAATAGACTACTGCGCCAAGTCGTTCTGCTTCAGCCCACAGAGGCTCGAACTGATCTACCGGTGTCCCTTTCAGATTTGTCATCACCATGAAACCTTTGAGGCCTAAATCCCGGATGGCTCTACGCATCTCTTCCACATATCGATCATCCGTCGCATTTAGCGGGACCACGCCTAATGCAAAAATCCTACCATTGGAGGAATCCATTATTTGCGCAAGTTCATCGTTTGCTAATTTTGCTAACTCCAATTCCTGTTCGTTAGTCAAGTCGAGACTAGTCGGATCCAAGTTGGGTTGAATCATAGTGACCTGCATAGCGAACGAGTATCTGTCAAGGTCTTCGATCCGCTTATGTTTGTTGGTGAAATGTGGCTTGCTCTCCTGAATTGGACGCATCCTGGATACTTCAGTTTGTACCCGTGGTACCTTCAACTGGGAAATTCTATCGAAGTATCCCGGAGGAGTAATGTGCGTCCACGCATCGATGATTTTCATTGTGGAAACGATTTTCAGAATGAGGCTAGGCGACCATCTTCGGGCTCAACCCGACATTTTCCAAGATCAGTTGAAGATCAGAAATTTCCTTTTGAGTCAAACGATCTGTTTCCCATCGGGGATAGCGCTTGATCGGCAAACCGCGCATGCGCGCAACTGTCTCAAGGTACGGCCGCAGTTTGTTCGTGCCACTCCCCATTAGTACAGAAACTACCGATAGAATTCGTCCTGCTTGTTTGATCGACTCCTCGTACCTCCTCTCCACCACTGCATTCCAAAATGATACTGCAAGCTCTGGAACCATCGAGGTGGGTGGGCTAACGGATCCCTTTATTCCAAAGTAGTATCCCGGAAAGAGGTTTAGTATCGGACCTGAAAATACTCCAGTCTCTTTGGGGAGAGCATCGACGTACCTTAATACTTCTTCAAGTGTCCCATGGGAAACTTTGATCCCGCAAATTGAGGGTGTGGTTTCTACGATCTTTCTGGCAAGAGGGGGTTTGATCGTAATACCGGTATACCGAGAATTTTCGTAAATGTAGGTCGGCAGATTCACTGCATCTCCTAATTTCTTGAAGTGGTACAAAATCTCGTTGTCTGTATGATCTGAATAATAATACGGAGCCAAAGATGCTATTGCGTCGGCCCCGACTTTCTTTGCATGTTCACCAAGCTCTACGGTTGTTGGCGTGTCTGCTGCTCCCACCATCACGATCACCGGCACTCTTCGAGCAACCTTCCTCACCACCGATTCACATACTGCCTTACGCTGTTCCACGGACATCACAGGTCCCATTCCTGCAGAGCCGGCAACGAACAATCCGTGAACTCCCCGGCTTACTGTAAACTCAACAAGAGAATCTAGCGTTGGAAAGTCGATTTGAAAATCCTCATCAAAAGGAGTGATCAGTGGTATCACTACGCCAGTGCACACTGTCTTGGCCATATTGAAACAGCGTGGATCTCAAATAATTAAGTGTGTTGAGACTAGGAAAGGAAAACTAAACGGTGACTGAGCGCCCTAAATCTCTTTGATTAGCTCGTGAAGACGAAAATTTTTGAGGTGCGAAAAGGACACACTATTGTCGCCTCGCGACAAAGACATGGCCTAAGTTTCACGGTATTTAGTGAAAGAACTTCCCGAGCAAAGCGGGACAAATGGCTACCCCAAAACAAACCTGACTGAGGAACAATTACTTGGCGACATGAGGTCAAAAGAACTCGAACAAGTTACGACTTGGGAGATAGAACTTTACTGAAAACTTGTTTGCGCGATCCAAGAAGTAATGAATAAAGGTCAATACATTGAGGTCTAGAAGAGTTACTAGCTTTTTGTTTGGTGTTTGACTATGAATGCGATCAAAGACTTGCGCGACTGGATTGAAAGACTAAGTAAGGAAAATGATCTTTGGGTCCTTGAAGATGAAGTTTCCCCCGAACCGGATATTGGCGCGATCGGGAAAGCTGTTTGCGACATTCAGGGGCCTGCTGCTTTAATCAAAAATGTGAAAGGCTACAAGATTCCGGTGGCTATTGGCATGCACGCCGCCTGGCGCAGGGAGGCGAAGGCACTTGGTTTGCCGGCAGATGCGAGTCACGATGAAATTACGGAAGCTTGGCGAGAAGGATTTGCCAGATATCCCGTCAAAAATTTGGAGAAGACCAACGGGCCCTGCAAAGAAAACGTCTCCAAGGGCGACGCCGTTAATCTGTTTAATTTGCCACTGCACCGGATCAATCAGGGAGATGGATCTTTTTACATTTCAAAGGGAAATGTGATAACGAAAGATCCAGATACTGGCAAAGTCAATGTCGGAATTTATCGGATGATGGTTCTCGACAAGAACAGGACTGCTTTGCTCATGAATTACAATCAACACGGCGCGCGACATTTGATTCGTTCGGAAGAGTTGGGCAAACCTCTGGAAGTCGCAGTAGCTATAGGCGGCGATCCGATACTTCCGATGGTCGCTGGAGCTAAAATCCCCTATGAGTGGTCCGAATACGAGTGCGCCGGTGCGATTAGAAATTCTTCTTATGAAATTACGCAGGCTGGAACCGTAGATTTACCGGTTCCAGCGAACTCGGAGATCGTTCTAGAGGGCTACCTTCCTCCCGGCGAAAGAGTTTTCGAGGGACAGTTTGGAGAGTTTCCCGGAGCTTATACTGGGTACTATTACACTCCGGTTTTCAAAATCAATGCAATGACATACCGTAATGATCCCATCTACGAAAGTCTTTACATCGGCCGCCCTAACACCGAAAACACATACATGACGATGCACTCCAAACTCAGTGCAGTTCTTCACGAATTGAAAAAGGTCGTTCCCAAAGTCACCAGGATTTCGTATCTAAAGCCCTACACGCACACCGCCGTGATCCAGGGGCGGTGGCTGCACACTGCTGATCCGAAACAGGCAATCATGGCATTTTGGGGATCCAGTTACGGAAGCTATGCGAAAATAACGATTGCCGTCGATGAGGATGTGGACCCTTGGAGCGCGGAGGATGTTCTGTGGGCGGTTTCAACCAGGGTCGCTTCCTCAGATGATGTCATTTTCGTCCCGCATACTTACAGTCCATTGAGCCCCAGCGCAATTTCAGGCGTAGCGACAAAAATTGGGATCGACGCAACAAAACCCAGACCTCCGTATCTGCGGTACCACCCGGTAGATTGGGTGGAAGCACCGAAAGGCACTGAAGAATGGAAAAAGAAAATTCTTAATTTTCAGGGAGGTCTAAACTAAGATGAATTCCACTTGTCCCAGATGCGGTGGTGACATGATCCACAAGGTTTCGGATTCACCCGTTGCAGGAGCTTGGGAGATCTTCGGCTGCAAGCATTGCAATTTTCTTTGGCGGTCTACAGAAAACCTCAAGGGAATTATCAAAGTGACAGACGCAGATATGAAGGAAGCTATCTACTTGTACAAAGGAAGAAGCGGATAGATAGCTTTAGAGAAATCTGGTTAGCTCAGTACAACCGCACATTTTGGATGTCGAGTACCTATTCCAGTTAGGGCACGTGTCCCCTGGCGCTCTATTCGCTTTTCATGGACTCGATCCAATGACGCCAGAAAGTTCTCTGGACGCCCTCTTCGAGGTTGGTGTCATAGACAACTCCAGGGCCTGGCCAGCTTTTCAGAATCTTCGCTGGATTTGTGGAATTCAAACCCATTTGGTAGTTCAAAGTAAGCTTGAACTTCTCGGCAAATACACTCTTCGAGGCGCGTGTGATTCCCTCGAACACTGCGATGTCATCTGCTGTCATGTTACCGGAAACTCCGACCATTGAACCCATCGCCTTGGAGACTCTCTGACGATATTCTTGGGAGCTACCCTTGGGTACCAAAAGCCACAGGCAAACCTCCGTGGAATCTGGGCCCATGGGTATCCATTGATGAATGCAAAAACACGGAACGTGCGGTTTCTCGGGAGCATCGGTGTGGGCGGCGTGAAGGAAGGTAAGGTTGGGAAAAACAAACCCCGTGTGAAGTACGGATTCTTTCGCGAGTTGATACTGTTCCTTGCTCACAGACTCGGGGTCGAAGCGATCGGAAATCTCCTTGGGGTATCCCCAGAAATGAGAGCCGGGGTCAGTACGAATGCTGGTCCCGTGGCCGTCGCACTCGGTAACATGATAACTGCCAGAGCGGCCCGCCTGACCTGCTACTGTCGAGCGAACCAGCCCCACGTCGATGCATGATTTGTGCACTATCTGGGTGTGGTAGCTGTCCCCCCCAAAATTCTCCACCGCAGTCTTCCAGTTGATGTTGGTGACCCAGCGAAATGGATCCCCAATGACCTCCAGTCCGCCTGTGAACTTTAGGTGGAGATCTAGATACCATCTGAAATCTCCCAAGTATTCGATTAAAGAGAGAGCTTTCGGATCCAGCGACGCAAAGACCAGTCCGTGGTACGTGTCAGCTTTAGGAGCTTCGTGGAGGCCCCACTGATCTACGTCAAGATCCCTGTAAGCTGTCGTTTTTTGAGGGATTCCCACCAAGCGTCCATCGTTGTTGTAAGTCCATCCGTGATAGGGACACCTGAAGTGGGAAGTGTTGCCCTTGTCACTCCTGCAAATCAAAGATCCTCGGTGTCTGCAGCTGTTGAAAAAAACGTGAATCTTACCGGACTCGTCTCGGGCAAGTATGAAAGGATCCAGTCCAATACGTCGAACCACATAGTCGCCCGGCGAAGGGATCTCACTTTCGTGTCCCAAGAAAATCCATGATTTTCCGAAAATGCGCCGGAGCTCTGTTTGATAGATATCAGGATTGGAAAACATCACGAGGGGGACGAAACCATCAGGCAGCCCACGTTCTACTTGCTCAACAACGGAGTCAACGGGCATAATTTCAGACTTGTGAGGTCTATTTAATTAAGGATTTCAAACTTGTTCTTGTTTCGACACAAGATTCTCACTCAAACCACTTAGTGAACACAAACCGTGACTGATTCCAAATCCGCTTTAGCGAGGTCAATTTCTATCTTCTTTTTCCAATTATCTGTAAACACTTAACAGAGCAATGAAGGTTATTCAGAGTTCATTTGAAAACAGCACTCCATAACGGAAACGTAATCTCCTATTATGACAGTGGCTCCGGTTTTCCATTGATTTTCCTTCACAGTTTTGCCCATAACAAAACCATGTGGCTCCCGCAGCTTGCCCATTTTAATGCGCTCGGGTATAGAACGATCGCGCCAGACCTCCGGGGGCACGGCGATTCAACATTTGATCCGAAAACTCACACCATTGTAGCCATGGGGGAAGACGTTACAGAGCTGCTTTCCTTTCTCGCGCTTCAAGAATCCGTCGTGATAGGAACTTCAATGGGAGGAAGCGTTGCATTGAAGATGTACCGAGCCAATCCACAATTATTCTCCGGGTTGGTGCTGAGCAACGCAAAAGCCGAAGCGGATACACCTGAAATAAAGGCGAGAAGGATGAACCAGATTCAGTATCTGAAGGATAATGGATTGGAGAAATTCGTGGAGGCGAATGCCCCCAGGAGACTTTCAAAGAAAACGCTGGAGCAGAAACCGTGGGTGCTGGATCTAATCAGTTTGCTGAATCTCACGATCTCCGCGGAATCCATTATGGCATCCCTTTTGGCACTCACTGAAAAATCGGATGACACAGACATTTTGGAAAAGATCAAAGTCCCGACACTTGTGACTACAGGTAGCGACGACATTCATATTCCGAAAACTTCCTCGGAAATCTTGACGCAGAAAATCTCTAATTCAATTCATGTGGTAATCGACGAAACTGCACATGTCAGCAATCTGGAAAGTAGTATAGAATACAACGATGTTCTAGGAAATTTCTTAAGAGCGTCGGTAGAAAAATAGAAAGCTGGCAAAACAGTAAATCAGTGCCAACCGACGTTTTTGGTGAATTCTCAAATTGAAACTGTTGACTTTCTCTCTAGCTGACGATCCTACTCCGAGGCTGGGCATGGTCAAGAATGGATTCGTGATTGATGTACCCCGAGCCTTCAGTGCGACTTTTCACGGAAAGTCGCCGGATTGGTTTAGTTCTGCTTCAAGCCTCTTGCAAGGCGACGGAAAAGCGATGGATTTGTTGTCGGAACTGGAGAGGGGAACCAGTCGTGAATTGAGGAAAGAGAGCGACCATCAAGGATTTGTATTTAGTTCTGACAAGATCGTTTTTCACCCAATAATTTCCGGCGCTCCCAAAATTTTTTGCGTTGCGGTGAATTATGCAGCTCACGCCGTGGCGAGCTCCACAGTGACACTCGACGAGCCATATGTTTTCATTAAATTTCCAAACAATCTCATAGGTAACAACTCTCCAATACTGCTGTCGAAATCTTCCAAAAAGTGTGATAGTGAAATTGAACTGGGAGTCGTTATCGGAAAGAAAGGAAAGTACATTTCACGGGACAAAGCCATGGAATATGTCGCAGGCTACACAGTATTCAACGACGTGAGTTACCGTGACAGGCGCCTTAACAAATCCGATCCTACAAGGACCAACTGGCTTCACCTGAAGAATCTGGACTCCGCAGCTCCCGCCGGCCCCTGGATCGCAACGAAGGACGAGGTTCCCGATCCTTACAAGTTAACAATCAAACTTGAACTGCTGGACAGAAACGGGGGGGTGCAAGAGATTCAGGGGGGCTCTACTTCAGACATGACGCATGATATTTCAGAGATCATAGAATATATTTCGAATGGAGTTACTCTTTCTCCAGGAGACATCATAGCTACGGGAACACCTCACAAGATTGCCTTTGGAAAGGATCGATATCTTAAGGAGGGAGACATTGTGAGGGCTGACATTCAGAACGTTGGCACACTAGTAAATCCGGTGCAGTCTGAAAGCATATGAGAAATTAGGTTTTTTGACCTAATTTAGGGCGAACTCTAAGACAGAGTTCGAAACTACTTGTTCGCTTTTCTGTCTTCTCGAAAGAGGCCGAGGTATTCGAAGATAGGCCTGTCAGAATAGGCAAAGTAAATTGCCGGCTTTCCAGATGTATTTACCACGTGATACTCTGTCCAGGATGGAATGGCGGTCACGTCGTACGGTTCTGTTTCAAATTTCTGGCCATTCTTCAACTCAAAAGTTAGATTTCCTTCCATCGTGATGTAAACGACATTCTCCGTTCGGCGGAACCAGCCAGAGTCACCATTTGCCCTAACGAGACGGATTCTCGTTGCCATGCTTGGAAATGTGGACTTACCAGTCGTTGGATTGACGTAGTGAAGCACCAGTCGATCGTTTGTCGCCGAGCTATTTGCAAGATTCATCAGAGACTTTCTTACTGCAGCATATGGATAGTATAGCAGCGGATTATCGATTCTTGGAATGTGGTCAGGCAGAATTGTTTTTTCAGGCAACAGACCTGCGCCGTAGTTGTTAGAAATAAAATCAGCATCCTGCAAAACAGGTTGATACGCTTCTTTCGAAACCTCATCAAATTCTTGATAGAAACCAGCACCGATCCAGAAGGCGACAATTGCATCCAAGCCATCAAACCAGATCGCGTTGCTGGAACCCTCGTTGTGGTGATCGTGCCACACCCAGTTGGGAGTGAGAATGAGATCCCCCGGGAGCATGGGAATTTTCGTTCCTTCTACTACGGTATAGGCACCTTCTACAGGAGCCTCCAATATGAAGCGGAAGGCGCTTGCGGTGTGCCGGTGGGTATAAGCTCTCTCGCCAGGTTTTAGAAGCTGAATTCCTCCGCGCAGTGTAGGCAAAGTAGCGCCAGGGATATCTTTTTTCAAACTTGGATTTGCAAAATTGATATTTCGTCGCTCTGCCTCTTCGGGCGTAAGTATCTCACCGAGCTCGAGCAGTCTCTTTTTTGCGTCTTTGTACTTCCAAGAGTATGGAGAGGCCATACTGACGGGAGATTCTGAAAACCGGAAAGCACTCTTTGCAGAATATTTTGGATGAGTGATAACTATGTAACTAGTATAATTTGCCTCAACTAGATCTTGAATAAATTGCTCTCTTTTTTTCTTAACTTCCTCGGACAGCATAAATCCCGTAACCCTCTTTCATTCCTTTAAAGATTGCTCGATTTTTTGAGCAGATCGAATTTCGCTAGATTGCGTTTTATTGGACGAGCCCAGCTCTACTCTACAAAGTGGGCGAGAACTCGTCCTTAATGTAGGGTTCCAAAGTTTCTTTTGCGAACAATTCTTCAGGTTTCAAAAGTCTCTCCGATAGACCCTGTTCGAATGAATAGCGCAGAAAATTACTCAGAGTTTGATAATTCTGTTTGAAACCATAGGGCCAGTAATCAGTGCCCATGAGTTGCGTAGCCTGCTCGACCTCTGCTGGCAACCAAGGGAGCATGTATCTTAGGGCACCACTCTGACGCAACGCCTTGTACGCCAGCTCCTTTGCTTCTGTGAAAGCTTTGAGCAAAGAGACGGCCATCCAAGGGTTAGACTCGTACATGTCTCTGCGTATGACCAAGGTGTGCATTATCGGAAAAATCTTCGTTTTCTGGTAGTACTCCGTTTCTACCTTGGGAAAGTCTGGAAATAATCGTCCAACGTTCTTCGATTTCTTTGTGAAGGATGAGGGGTTTCTGGCACTGTAGAGCGCACTAATTTCCCCCTGTTCGAGCATTGAAGAAAGCGACTTGTCCTCTCCAATTTGTTGAATCTTGATGCCCGATTTCAGGGGAGCTTCCTTCGCGCTGGGGAGATTCCAGAATTTGGATTCTTCTTCGGGGCTTTCAAGCCCGCCTGTGAAGTAGGTCACGGAAGAAAGAGGTACCCCGTAAAATTCTGCAAGTATACCGCGAATCCAGACACTCGCTGTGTGCCTGTACCTGTGTACGCCTACTCGTTTTCCCACAAGGTCCTCTGGTTCTTTTACTCCGCTATCAGTGTTGACGAAGATGGAACGATGACGAAACATCCTGGATGGAAAAACGGGAATGGCGATAAATGGGCGTTCGTCCGTAAACAACGATGACGTGTACGCTGACAGAGACATCTCAGAAGCATCGAATTCTTTGTTTCGCAGCATGCGAGTGAAGGTTTCTTCGACCCAGACCGGGATGAAATTGATCTCCATCCCCTCGGCCTTAACTCGCCCGTCATAGATGGCTCGCGTTCTATCGTAATCCCAGCATGCGATGTTTACTTTTAGCTGCGCCATTTAATTTCAGGGACTTAATACACGGAATATAAATCAATTCGACTTGAATTGCAAATGACTCCAGTGATGCAAGAATTTTTTTCACTTGTTTTCTGCATAGTTCGTTAGTGCATCAAGCGCAAGTGCATCTGCAAAACTTCATTATTCATATATGATGAAAGAGTGGGTGATACCATACATCCATGGCTACGAATTTTTATGATACTTGGCTGGATCTTTGGGAGAAATCGCAGAGAGAAAAGAAAGCGGCACGAAAAGTGATCCATTCGGAAGAACTCGAGTGGGTGAATACTAAGCAGGATTACAAAGCCGCATTGATGGTTGCTCCAGAAACAGGCTTCAGAACTTGGGGAGGGATAACCATGATTGCGGAAATTCCGCCGGGGTGGCACACTGGCAGTCACAGTCACGGGGAAGAAGCCATCTATATCATCAAAGGAAAGGGTTTCAGCATCATTGATGATAGAGCCTATGACTGGGAGGAGGGCTCGTGCATTCGCATACCGTTTGGATCTGTCCATCAGCATTTCAATGATGGAGAAGAATTAGTTCAGTATACATCAGCTATGGCCCCGCATCTGGAACACCTATGCGGGTTGGCAAAGTTTGAGCAGTATGAAGATTGTGGTGAAACGAGTGGATCGATCTCTCGCCCTAAAGCAACTGAATCTGGAGTAGATCCCTCTGGGATGCGTCTAGTATTACGGAGGAGCGAGATGGAGATTTCTTACGGCTCGCAAAGGCCAAAAAATGCCCCTAACACTCGCTTCATCGAATCCATGCCGGCCGAAGTACGAGAAGCTATGTTCGGGGAAGGGAAGGATAAAGGGATGCGCAAGACCATCATCAATCTCATGGCGTCACGGCCCGACTTCGTGGGCGAGGAGGTGGAGATGACTCATATCTTTGCGGATCCTCCCGGAGCGTGCGGAGGAAAGCACGGTCACATGGAAGCTATTCTATATGTACTCGATGGCGAGGGTTATGCGATCGTGGATGACGAAAAAGTTCCATGGAAGAAGGGTTCAAGCGTTCACGTGCAAGGCCCCCAAACTGCGCATCAATTCTTCAATACCGGGACGGTCGACTACAAGCAGTTAAGAATTCATTTTGGAATTAGAGGCAACTTCTTCCAGCCCATTGCTAAGAAAAAGTTTCCGTACGTGTTCTTTGAGCCGAGAAGGGAATCTTTCGCTGACGTGAGCTGACAAACTGAGGTTGCAAGGGAAGAGCCCGGATCAAGCGCGAACCCGCCTCGATCCGTTGACGAGTTCGAGCTTCAAGATCAAAAGTGTTGGAATCGACATTGGCTCATCAACATCGAGTTTGATGTTTTCCTCGATCACTCTTGCAAAGCCAAACTATAGACCCGAATCGAAACTAGAACCTATAGAGCGGATAGTAACATACAGGTCTAAAGTACTTCTAACCCCATATCTTGACGGATTCAAGACAATTGACACAAACAAGCTCGGTAAATTCATCTCCAACTGGTACCTCGAAGCCGGAGAAGATCCGGGCCAGATTGATACCGGCGCTGTAATCATTACTGGGGAAGCCGCAAACAAGGCCAACGCAAAACCCATCATGCAACTTTTCTCCGAACAGGCGGGAAAGTTTGTGTGTGCGGTAGCCGGACCAAATCTCGAAGCGGTGCTCGCGGCGCATGGTTCCGGAGCCGTTGCGAGATCGCTAGCTCCTCATTTTCACGGCGACGATGAACATCAGCATCCTCGCACGATAATGAACGTCGACGTAGGGGGAGGAACAACCAAAGTCGCTGTGATACATGGTGGTCAAATTGTATACACGTCAGCTATTTCCGTTGGTGCTCGCCTTTTATCAGTAGATGCGGAGGGAAAAGTGGAACGCATTGAAGACGCTGCGAGGATCATTGCTGCAGATTCTGGAGTAGGTACGCTGGATTATGGAATGAGGCTTACCGATAGGGAGAAGCAGCTGATGAGCTCGGCACTGGCAGATGCGCTCATGTCGTTCATCATTCCTGGGCGGGAGCTAACCCCAGTAGCAAAAAAACTATTGATCACAGAGAATGGCAAGCATGATTTCTCCGCAATTGACGCCATCATGTTCTCCGGTGGCGTGTCCGAATTTATCTACGAAAGAGATTCAAATGACTACGGCGACCTCGGAAAACCTCTTGCCGATGAGATTCGCCGAAGAGTGCTTACGAAAGCTGCCGATTTTCCGGTCGAGGAGCCGGATGAATTTCTTAGGGCAACTGTGATCGGCGCGTCGCAATACTCCTTTCAGATCAGTGGGAATACGATTTATCTTTCGAATGAAGAAGTTTTACCTATTCACAATGTTCCAATTTCCAGGATCGAACTGGGGGCAGAAGAAAAAATTTCACCCGCAGTCATTAAGGAGCGGGTAGTTCGTGCCATCAAAATCTTTGATCAAAACGACCAACGTGGAGAACTGATCGGGTTAGGGCTGGACAACAGGATACTTGGATATGAAGGGCTAAAGAAGTACGCTCTTGGGTTGAAGGAGGGATTTGATGCCGTCGTTCCAGCCAAAGTACCGATTATTTTGATCTCTAAGGAAAATCTCGGAGGCTCGCTGGGACGAATACTTGCTGAAGATCTGAAGATCCAAAGAGACGTGATTTCGATTGACGAGATTGACCTCAAAGATCTCAATTATGTGGACATTGGCAACAGGATCTCGAATAGCGGCAGCGTTCACGTGACGGTAAAATCATTAATTTTCCAACCGCATTTGCATTATCAACATGCAAAAGCTGATTGAAATATCTTGATGATCTCTGATTAGCTATGCATATTCAACGGGTTATGACACGCTGCAAGATGTAGTCCCGATTTCTCTTCCAGAGGAGGATCGACTGTTTTGCAGACTTCAGTAGCGTATTTGCACCTTGGTCTGAATACGCATCCGGCGGTCACCACTTCCTCCATTCTCTTCAAAGGCGCAGTAACTTGTTCCTCCGGGCCTCGATCTAGCGATTTCAAGGTGGGCATGGATTCTCGTATTAGTTCGACGTATGGATGGTATGGTCTCGCTAACACTTCATTGACGGGTCCAATCTCAACCTCCTTACCAAGGTACATCACCACAATCCTATCGCTTATCACCTTGCTGCTCGCGAGATCGTGTGTAATCATGAGCAAGGTGAGATCCCTCTTTTTTCTTAGTTCGCTTAGAAGATGCAGCACATTTAGGCGCTGGGCGGCATCGAGCATCGTTATGGGTTCGTCCAAAAGCAGAACTTTTGGATTAGGGGCTAACGCCTTTGCAATGTTTACACGCTGCCTTTCTCCACCGCTCAGCTGGTGTGCAAACTTATTCAGCGCCGTGTCTGGCTTCAGGTTAACCTCTTCGAGAAGGTCACTGACCATCTGTTCTATCTTGGATTCGTCCTTTTCCCCCAGAAGGTAGCGAATCGGCATAGAAACCATTTCGAGAACTGTCTGTCTGGGATTTAGGCACTCATAGGGATCTTGAAAGACCATTTGAACTTCCCGACGGAAGCCCAAGAGCTTTTTCCCGCCAGTTATTTTTGTCAGGTCAATACCATTGTAAATAATAGATCCGGATGTTGGATCTTGGAGCTTCATGATGCATCTAAGTAATGTCGTCTTTCCAGATCCACTTTCGCCAACAATCGAAAGTACTTCCGATTTGCGGAGGTCTAATGAAAAATTGTCAATGGCCTTTACTTGGGTCACCCGACTGCCGATAATTCCGGTGACCTTTGTGAAAACTACTCGCAAGTTCTTTATTTGAAGCGCGAGGTCGGCATCCATGCCAAGATTCTGGGCGCTAGCTGAACTCATGCTCTGTGACAGGAAACCCACCTACCATTTTGCACTTCGATTAGCCTAGGCCTATCCTTGTGGCATCGATTGAAAACATACTTGCACCTATTCGAATATGTACAAGCTTCTAGCGGAAGGGCAGCCGAACTAGCAAACGGCTCTTCTGCATAGCGCTCGAGCACTTCAGGCCCGCTTTCCATAGTCAGCAGAGTACTAAGAAGCATCTCCGTGTAAGGATGAAGCGGATTTCTCAATACTTGTCTAACGGGTCCCATTTCGACTATTTCGCCATGATACATCACGGCCACGTTTCGCACGATCTCTGGAAGAATAGAGATTTCATGGGTGATGTAAATTAGGCTGAGGCCCGATTTTCTAGCTTGTTCGACCAGAACGGAAAGTATGTCTTTTTGTATAACCACGTCCAGCGCTGAAGTAGGCTCATCAGCGATGAGCAGCTTCGGTGACAAAGCAAGCGCCAATGCAATAACCACTCTCTGCTTCATTCCTCCGCTAAGTTCATGGGGATAGTCGTCGATCCGATTTTCTGGAAATCCCACCTCAATGAGCAACTTCGAGGCTTCGTCACGGGCTGCTGAACCCCCCAAACCCTTGTGATGCCTCAGGACCTCGGTAATAGGGTGCGAGATCGGTTTCACAGGATTAAGAGAGTTCATAGCGGCCTGATAGATCATTGAAACCTGCTCCCATCGAAATTTCCTGAGTTCCGCCTGGCTCATGTGCAAAACGTCTTGACCTTCGAATTCTATTTGGCCCCCGGTTATTTTTCCGGGTCTCTCAATCACTCCCAGGATGCTCATCCCTAGAGTCGATTTCCCGCTTCCGGATTCCCCGACAATCCCTAATGAGTATCCCTTATCCATGGGAATTTTTAGAGATAGATCATCAACAGCTGTGATTTCTGAATTCCCCAGTTTGTACTTAACAGTCAAATTGGAGACTTTCAGTAGCTCTGACAAATTACTAATTTCACTTTCTCAATCTGGGATTTAGCGCTTCTTCCAAAGAAAATCCAATTAGGGCAAACGATGCCGCGACCAATGTGATTATGATGCCCGGGGCTAGAATCCACCACCAGTCTCCCAGGGCAAAAGCGTACCCCTGGGCCCAGTACAGGATGCTGCCCCATGTAATAGTAAGCGGTGAGCCAATGCCTACAAATTCCAGAGCTGTGGCAATGACAATTCCAAGCGAAATATTAATTATGAAATAAGCAATCGCAATCGGAGCGACTTCAGGCAGAATTATCTTCCACAAGACCCTGAACTCACTGAGACCAGCGATTCTTGCTGAATCGACGTAAGCAAGTTTCTTTACGGACATAACTTGACTCCGAATTCCTCTCGCTAGCGGGGGCCACAAGAAGGTCGTCAGAAGAAATGCGATTACAATGTTGGACGCTGTAAGTGCAGATCCTATTAGAACCATTGCAGGAAGTGCAGGTATTGCCATGACAACGTCTGTCGCTCCTCCCAAAACTGCGTTGGGCTTCCTAAAATAGCCTGCAAACGAACCGATCAAGAAGCCGAGAATAGTCGTTCCAAACGCCGCTAGAAGTGCTACGAAGAGTGAAGGGAAAGATCCCCAAACTACTTGGCTCATCAAATCGCGGCCGTGAAAGTCAGTGCCGAAAGGATGGGCAAAGGAGGGTGGACTGTTGCGGTCGCCGATAGCATTCGGTGGGGCGACAAAGAGTGTTCCGATTAAGAGAAACCCTACGATTCCTACAAGGAGTACTACACCAACTCTGGACACAGAGCTCTTCCACAAAAGACCTAGAGCTCGCCGAATTCGTCCAGAGGACTGACTAATCAAGACGGTCTTAACTCCGGAGTCTAGGATCTAGGCGTACGAGAATCAAATCTCCTATCATACCACCGATGATGACAATTATTGTAAGATAGAATAGACTCCCCGCGATTGTTGGATAATCTCGAGCACCGATGGCATCGATAATGAGATCCCCTATCCCTGGGTATCCAAATACATTTTCGACCAATATCAAGAGCGAAACAATTGTGGCGATGTTATAGGACAATATCGCTACAATAGGAAGCATTGAATTTCGTAGTATGTAGCCTGTCGATATCACCCGATTCTTCAGTCCCCGCGTCATTGCAGCTAAAACATAATCGCTCCTGAGCACCTCCTGAACGGATCCTCTGAGCAAAAGGTAATTGGAACCAAAAACAGCCAGAGAAAGTGCGACTCCCGGAAGGAAGGCGTGAGTAACAACAGAAGAAACAAAACTTAGACCAGTTCCCGGATTAAAAGATGTGCTTCCAAACAGCGGGAACCAGCCGAGGGTTATAGCAAAGACCCAGACCAAAATCATGGAGAACCAGTAAACAGGTATGGCGTGCACAGTGACTGCGGAGTACAGAGACCCAAGCTCGAACTTGCCTGCTCTGCGTAGTGATGTTAAAGCAGCAAGACCGTAAGCCCAACCCAACGACAAGAATAGGCTAGTAATTATCAGTAACATTGACCAAAGGACTCTCTGCTGGAATAAGCTGGACACGGATGCAGGGAAGAACATGTATGAAGTTCCAAGATCAGGCGGGAAATTTGTAAAAATTCCCTTCATATAATTGAAGTATTGAGTGGGGAGAGGGAGATTGAGGCCGAATCTCTGTGCAACCATATTGATGGTAGAGTTACTGTGGGATCCTGAATTGATGGCTTGTATTATTGCTGCGTTCCCCGGCGGGACTCGACCGAGAAAGAACCCTAGGTTCACTACTGCAAAGAGAACGAGTACATACGTGATCACCCTACGGACGATGAAGCGCACTGAACTTAGTGCCTCTCTTCTGCTGGGTAAAAAACTACCGTTTATCCAGTTGCAGCTCGGGGTCTTCTCCGCATCAAGATCAGACTGATCGCGACAACGAGGATAACAATTATCACTCCCAGTGCGATTTCAGTTGTTCCCGTTGATGACCCTGTCCCGGTATTGGTTACAGTTACAGTAGCCGTGGCCGTGGTTGGGGTCGGAATAGAATTTGTTCCTGTTGCAGAGGTAGCTGAACTATTTGTAGGGGAAGTCTGTTGCAGTGTTGACGTGGCAGTAGACGTGGTCGCTGAAGCGGGTGACAGATTTAGCAAATAATCCCAATTCACGGTTGCATACATTTGATACCAACCTTGCGGATACTGGCCAAATCCAGTCCAGTGTAATGTGTTGTATGCAAAAATAGAATCCGGCCAGGAAACAACCAAGTTAGGGAGAGACGCTGATAATAGCGATTGTATGTTGTTCAAGTACTGGTGCTCTAACTGCGGGTCCGAAGTCATGTCAATAGCTGACAAATTACTTTGATACTCGGCATCTCTATGGGGATCGCCCAAGTAAGTTTGTGGGGTGTAAATTCCAAAATAGATTGAAGAGGAAATCGGTTGTGCGTCCAACCAAGCACTTGGAGGAATAGCACCTCCATGGGTATCCAAGAACATATCATGTCCTACTCCCTGCACATCTGATCTGATGTATGAGAAGATAGTTGCCTCAGGAAGACTGATGATCGTGACTGTAATCCCGATCTTTGCGAGTTCTGATTGCATGGTGTCCGCTGACAAGAGATCTGATGGTGTATCACTATCGACCCAAAGTTTGAGCGACACCTCTGTCTTATTTGGATAGGTCAAAAGAGCATTGGAGTCCAAGGTCATGTTGATTGATTGAAGAAGTTGCAAAGACTTGTTCTGGTTGTAAGAGTAAATTGTCTGGCTCGGATTGTATAGTAGGGTTGTAGTAGATGGAACAAATCCCTGCGAGTCGTGCCCGACCAATCCAAAACCGTTCAAATCTTGGGAAATAATTTGAGAATCATTTATCCCATATGCAATAGCCTGTCTGAACGCTAATTGATTGTAAGGATACGAAGAAGTGTTCCAGTAGACCAACTGGGCTTCAGCTGCCTTTTGATCCAGAATTCCTGCGTGAGGATCCTTCGACAATGTCTGAACTAGAGTAGCATCAAGTGCTGCAAGATCCGTTCCATCAGAAGCAATGTAATTCGCACTATTGGTAGTACCTTCAAGAAAATTAATGTCTATTTGACAGATGCTTGGCTGGGGTTTGAAGTATGGGTTCCTGTACAATATCAGCTGATGAGTTCCACTCGTGTAATTTCTGACATAAAACGGACCATCAGCGATATTCGTAATGCCGAAGAAATTGTTGCTGGGACCGAGGGCTACCATCGAAGCTGGGTATGTACCCGTAACGCCTTCCTGAGAAGTAAGCTGTTCCGCGAAGTGCGCGTCACTCCGATTGAGTTCGAAAACAACTAAACTATTGTTCACTGCAGATACTTTGCTCACTTCGCTACCTGTCCCGAGGGGGTTATAGTTGGGATTAAAATCAAAGTTTGGGCTAAAGGTTGCGAGTACGTCACTGGCGTTGACCGGCTGACCATTTGACCAAGTCAATCCGGGACGGAGATTGAATTTCCATTGAGTGTAATTCGCATTATGAGAGAACCAGTTAATGTCCGATTGTGCGTAAATCATAGTTCCATTTGGAGCTAATTTTGGCCAGAGTCCCACCCCCCATTGCAGTTGATCTACATTGAAGGACGCAGCACCAATGGCATCCAACAAATTGAAGCTGTTCGGATCGTCGATGTCTGTTATTCTAAGAGTGTTTGCAGTAGTACACTGAGTAGGCGTTTGAGCCGCAACATGAATTGCATGCCTTCCTAAGGAGAACTGTGTTTGAAAGAGAGGCAGAAAACCCAAAATTAATAACAGTGCAAGAGAAGCGATTACTTTTCCCGTACGTAAACCGCTGGCGTTAGAAGCCAGATGCATTATTGAGCTGACTTTAGAGCGGCTAATTAAGGATTTTTAGAGTTCATCGATTACTTTTCTGAATAACTCTTTATGATTTATCGATATTGAACAATCGCGATTAGCTTCATGAATAATGTTGTTGTAGACTTTCATAATCATCTCAGACCTAAGGCGTTCGTTGATGCGCTAATTGACTCAGGAATTTCCAAGGTTAAGATGGACGAGAATGGTAACCGGTACTTGATTGACAACAATGTGTTAATGACCAAGCTTCCGGAGGATTTGGTGTTTGGTGAATCCGAGCTTACTAAGAGGATTGATGAAATGGGAAAGGCCAGCATCACGATGCAGGTACTTTCTGTTCCTAGGTCCCATGATTTTGAAGCTTCAGTGGCGCCTAAATTATGCAGAATAATTAATGATGCCTTTGCCAAGATCGTAAAAGCTCATCCACAGATGTTTGCAGGCCTGGCTAGTTTGCCGCTCAACGACATCCAGGCATCGATTGAAGAACTCGATCGCGCGATGACCCAGTTAGAGCTACATGGAGTTTGCATTGGAGGGAATGTTAGCGGCGTTGCGCTAGACGACCAGAGGTTCTTCCCTCTGTACGAAAAGATGAACGCAATGGAGGCTATGGTATTCATCCATCCGGGAGTGCCACCTTGGGGGAAGTTGGGTCTTGAGAAGTATTACCTGTGGGCGGCACTAGGCTACCAATTTGACACGGTTGTGGCGGCTTCCAGCCTGATGTACGGAGGTGTTTTCGATCAATTTCCGAA
>JAPCJV010000030.1 GCA_027886785.1 Nitrososphaerota archaeon
AATTTGCCCCGGTGATTGCGATCGTAAACTGGTGGAGAAAGAATTATCGTACATCCCACGTGGAAAAATGGCCTAACTGTACCAGATTTGCAGAACCAGCTTTTGTCTCTAAAGCAGGATTCGAAAGCTCCGAATTTGCGAAGAATGCTGAATAGATTCGCGTTTGTGCTATTTTCTCTTTTTAGGGCACGGCGCGAGTACGAGTCGTCTCCGGCGCAGAGGACTGAAGGGACCTTCCCAGATACTTTCCAGTTCCTTTTGGACCGTGAAATTCGTCACGTTCAGTTACAATCACTCCTCCAACCATTGTGAGAACCGGCCACCCTTTCGTTTCTAGACCGTCGTACCACGTTGCATCAGAAGTTGCATGCAGTGTCTCAGGACTCATTATCGTGGTCATTTTCATATCCACTACGGTGAGATCAGCGTCTGCGCCGATCGATAAACTTCCTTTTTGTGGAAAGATGCCAAACCATTTTGCGGCATTAGTACTCGTTACTTGAGCTACTAGCTCGGGGGTGAACCTTCCTTTGTTAACTTCTGTAAGAAGGAGAGGTAAGATCATTCCCGGAGTTCTCCCGGGCATCCCCGCGCTTTCAAAGACATTATTCGAATCTAGTTTTCCCATGTTGCCCGGGACATAATCAGAAGCCACGCATGTGATTTGCCCATTAATCAGGCCGTTCCACAAAGCTTCGACGTCATTCTTCTCCCTTAAGGGCGGATTCACTTTGGCGGGAAGCGGAAATTTGTGATCCTTTGTAAAAGTCAAATAATGTGTGCATGTCTCACCGGTAATCTTCCAGCCGTCTGCTTGACTCTTTCCGATCAGATCCATTCCCTCGGCGGTTGAGACATGGGGAAAGTACAGCCGGCAGTCGAAGTGCTTCGCGAACTGAATCATTCGCGACATGGCCTCTATCTCGCAAATTCTTGGGCGAGAATCGATGTAGTCTTCTTGAGTCGAAGCCCGATTCTCCGAGATGAATCTGTCCCTCAAAGCAAAACTAATCTCCCAGTTCTCTGCGTGAACGAGCGCTGTCGCAGGATAGCCCAGTTTCGCAATTTCCTCAAACGCTGAAAAAATGGTTCCATCGCTGGCCGCAAAAGTCCCTGGGTACAGTTCTTTTTCCTGTGCCGCCATGAGGAACTTGAAAGATGTTACCCCATACTTGTTGGAATAAATGTACAGCTCTTTTGTCTGGGCTAGGTTGGATATGATAGCATGTAGCCCCATATTGATGACGGACTTTTTTGATATGACGTTTATCGAAGATTCCAAAAGTTCTTTCAAGTGATCCTTGCTTGACACAAAATTGAAACAAGACGTTATTCCTCCAAACGCAAAAGACTCGGTCTCTTGATAACAAGTCTGTTCAAAGTCTCTTGTTATGTGGAGATGGGGATCGACCAATCCGGGGAAAACGTACTTGCCCTCTGCATTGATCACCCTGTCAGCGCCTGACAGTCCAGATTTGGAAATTGATTTTATTTTCCCGTCCTCAATGCCTAAATCTGCATTGAAAACACCGTTAGGAGTTACTAAGGTTCCATTACGAATTACGACGTCGAACACGGTCAATTTTCCTTTTGTTCAGCATTTAGATAATCAAATCATGCCCCAACTTTCTCTTTCCTGCGAAACTTCTTCAGATATTGAAGTACATTTGAGAGAGGCAGCACGTCTGCATATTTCTCGTTCATATCAAACAGGTTCATAGCGTGTGAGGCTTCGGTCCGATCAAATACGCACTCCTCAACGACGATCATCAAATAGGAAAATGCCCGGCCGTCCACCACGGTCGCACGGATACAACCGCTAGTGCTCTCGCCACACGCAATGATCGTATCGATTCCCAATGAAATAAGATGCGGGAGCAGCGGGGTTCCACCAAATACACTCGGGGAGGTTTTCCGAATAACGACTTCATCGGGGAGGGGTTTTAGTTCATCCACGATGTCATAACGCGTACTAAATCCAGGATTCGATTCCTTTAACCAATCACGGCGTGCGTTGAGTTTCCTTCCGCGATCTACCCACGCCGGAACTCCGCAATCTGCTTCTTCCAATCCGGTCGAGAATATTATTGGAATCCCAGCTTCCCTGGATGCACTCAGCAATGTCTTGATGTGGGGAAGGGAGTTCCAACCTGCAAGACCGCAGCTACTCGGCGTTGTCTTGATCGCGTCGAGGATCGGCTCTGGCTTTTCACCAAAGGCCATGCGATAGAGATCTACAAGAAGCAAACAAGGCCTGTCACCAAATCCGTAGGGACGCCGGCTGGATTTCGATTCGAGCACGCGATCTTGTTCAGTTAGAAAACGATCCCAAATTCTCTGGGGCATCTTCTAAAATCGGTCGACCTACATAGTTTTAACAATAACCAAGAGTGTCACTCTATGAAGTTATCATGGTCTATATCGACTCATATTGGTTGCCCTAACTCGGTTGCGATTCTGGCTTTCGAGTAAAAGTGTGTCTAAACCTTTACAAGAACATCGCCATTCTCGACCAGTACATCAAATCGTCGTAGCGCAAGCTTCTGCTTTCCGTTAGTCGTAACTCTCGCAACACCCGTCTCCAGATCGTAGTCGATAGCGTGCCACGGGCAAACTATATTGTATCGCTCCGTTGAAACATACTTTCTGACGCAGATCTTTCGATCGTCCAGTTCGTATTCGATATCTCCCTGCACAACGCCTTCGCAGGCAGGGCCCGACTCATGAGGGCAGTTATTGGAATAAGCGAAAAATCTGTCCTTCCACTTGTAGACTGCCACTTCCAGGCCGTCAATGTCGAGGAACCTGGGTTTCAGCTCTTCGAATTGCGCCACAGGTGCTACTTTGTGAGTTATCAGTTCTATTCCCATCTATCGAATCTTCGGCATCAGAGTTCTTGCGTTGTCGCCTAAAATCAGATGTTTCTCTTCATCATTCAAAAACGACAAGCCGTGAATTCCCTGCGGGGGATCCCAGTCCGGGTGAGGGTAATCGCTAGAGTAAATGATTTTCTTCATCATCCCCCTTTCTCTGAAAAAATCGAAGATCCACTTCAATCCCCTGACGGAGGGCGCGTTTTCCAGGGGCTGGGTTCCAAAGTAGCACCTTTCCGCCATATACTCACTGGGCAACTTGCTGAGCCAGGGCGAGTCTCTCCCCCTCTCGAGAAACGTGAGATCCAGACGGGAAATAAGCCATGGAACCCAGGAAAGTCCCCCTTCAATGAAACCAAAGTTCAAATGCGGGAAGCGCTCAAAGATCCCTTCGGAAATGATCCCGGTAAGGTGCTTCACAAGCTGAAAGGGAAAGCACAGTGCGCTGATGGCAGCATAGTTCACGAACGATTCAAAATAGCCACCGATGTCGAAATCGGCGTGAAACATTATTGGAATCCGTTTTTCGTTGCAAATTTCGTAGATGGGGAAATACGAGTCATCGCCGGCTTGGATGTCGTAGCTACCCAGTAAGTACAGCGCCCCAATCGATTTTTCGTTCCATGCTCTTTCTATGAGTTTGACCGCTTTGTCTGGAGATCTGACAGGTACGGGGAGGGCCGTGTAGATGTCATCGGACTTTCCTGCGATCTTGTCTAGGTAAAAGTCTGTAAAAGCATTGCATGAATCAGCTTCCAGATCGACACGGGCGTCCTGCGATATACTGAAGACGATGCTGCCCGGCAGAACAAAGGTCTTTCTGATTCCAAGATCTTTCATTCTTTGCAAATAGACTCCAAGGATCTCGTCTATATTGATCAGCCAGGCCTCGGGACGTTGATGCCCTAATTGTCGGCGAAACGCCCACATCTGAGCATTCGTGTACCTACCTTCCTTCAGCCTTTGAGGAAACCCTTGTTCCGCAAAAGATTTTGCGATCGATCCTCTGACACCAATGTTGCTGAGATACTCGTTTTCTTTTCTAAGCAAATCCTCATTTCCAATTTTCCCCTTCCATTTAGACGGCAGATATTCTGCAAAACATGAGAATGGATCACCTTCATGCACGTCGAGGTCGACAATTGAATATTTGTTGTACAAATCGTGCTTCTCGGCGTACTTTACTGCGTGATCCAGTCCACCGGGAATGTGGCGATATTTCGGAAAAGGCCGCAGTTCTTTCGACTCAGCCAAAGTCATAGTGAGTACAACTCGTGCTGAAAATTACTTAAGTTAAGCGTTACCGATTTCCAGTTGTTATCAAGAATGCGATGCGGCCTTGTCAATATTCTGGCCGAGTTTTTTGATTTCTCTCCGCTCACAATTTGGAGCAATGTTTTTTACATCTATTTCTTCAGAGGGCTTTGACATCGATTGCGGATTCGGTCTAAATCAGTTTATTCAATCATCGTCTTGATAGTTTTGATAATTGGCGGTATGACTGCTCTAGGAGCGACCAACTTCAAGTCTCATGCTCAAAGTAGCACCGCTTGTACTCCCGGCACAACTTTCCGGCTAACTTTTTTTCCCGCTCCCACAAATCTGAACTTTCTTGGTTCCTTTGCCACTTCTAACGTTAGATTGGAAGACATGATGTGGTTTCCGTTGGTTCCGGCTTCTTATCCAGATGGTTCACCAAATACGAACTTCTCCGTCACTGACTGGTACTCTCACAATGCGAATTATAGTCAATGGGAGTTCAATGTACGACCGGGCCTAATGTGGTCAGATGGAACTGCTGTCAACGCGAGCGACATTCTCGCTACCTATGGTCCGAACTATGGCTTGAACGCGTCGTACGACGTCCTAAATCTTAGACTACAAATTAAACAATCGTACGCATTAAACGCGAGCACCGCCGTGTATGTTCTCAATGCCTCGAACCCCTATCTTCCAACGGACTTTGGCATAACCGATTCTGTTGTATATCCTCGTTCGATGATTCAGAAAGATGGAGTGAGTTCCAATTTCTTTAATAATGTCGTTGTAGACGGCCCGTGGGCCGCATCCAATTACACGTCTGGGGAAAGCCAGATGTTAATGGTGCGTAACCAATATTTCAAACCACTACCCGCAATCTGTCAGATTGAGGTGAGCTTTACGGAGGTAGAAGGGCTCGACGCGCAATTGGTTCAGAGCGGTGCCACAGATCTGGCCGAAGTAACTTATGCAACGGCAAGTGCCCTGCTTGCGACTCCCAATATTCAAGTGATGGACGAGAAAGGCCCGCAAATGCAAGATCTGCAATACAATGTTACACTGTATCCTTTCAATGTGACGGCATTCAGACAGGCGATGGTATATGGGATCAATCAATCAGCGATACTCCAAACCGCGTTTAATGGATATGGAGTGGCCGGTTATGCAGCTCAGGGGACCATTCCTCCCACTCTGGCACTATATTACAATCCAAATCAAGTTAAGTACAATTACAGTCAATCGATCGCTCTTTCTCTTCTGCATTCCGCTGGATTTACCGGGGGAGGGAGTCTAAGTACTCCTCTGAAATATCCAAACGGAACGTCTGTAACACTAACCCTGTACACAGACACAAGCAAATCATTTGACGTGACATCAGCCTCCGTTATTGTGAGCAATCTGAATAGTCTTGGGATTACAGTGAACACGATTACTGTATCTGTGGGCGCCCTTTTTGGCCTCCCAAATGTCCCCGCAGCTGAAATGGTTCTTTTCACCACAGGGGCGCCGGATTTCTCGAATCCGATCTATGACGGCACAGAAGGGTGGAATGTCTATTCGCCCGTGACAATACCCCAACAATACTGGAATTATCCGCCAAGTGTCGATGCTCAATACAAGAGCAACTTTACCGCTTTAGAGGCGACGGGAAATACCACTCTGGTCGTGCACTATCTTAATACGATCCAATCCATCGATGCCCAGTACCTACCGTCCATAGTTACAATTTATCCAGATGACTTGTGGGCCTATTCTACTGCGAATTGGGTCAACTGGACCCCATTCCCGCAGGGCTACATTAACTTCTATCTCCACTTTAATCCACTCGAACTTGCAACTCTCCAACCTGTAGCTCCAGGAACAACTAGTACTACGGTCGCTTCATCCTCTACAACTGCGTCTTCCGCCACTTCTTCGGCAACCACTCCAACAGTTACTGCCCCCCCAACTACTAGTTCATCAACTTCCAGCCCACCGCCTTCCACTTCGGGGAATTCAACATTAACAATTGCTGCAATAATAGTGGTCGTCATAATCGTAATAGCAGTGGCCGCTGTATTTCTTAGACGGCGTACTCCGTCCAGCAGCCCCTCTTCGTCTAAATAGGCTAACGAGTACAAGAAATCTACTCGGTTCGTACAATGAGATTTCTAATTCGAAGGTTGATTACGTACCTTGTAATTATCTTTGCAGCCTTCAACATCAATTTCTTTCTGCCTAGAGTGGGCCCAGCAAACGCGGCGACAATCCTCGCTGGAGCTGCCGCGTTTGCGCCGGCGGAACGGGTGCTCATCGCCCAAAGGCTCGGACTTAATCAGCCCCTTCTAGCTCAATATCTCGTTAACCTCAAGGATGTCTTTGCTACTTGGCCTCCCTACTTTGGGGTTTCGTATGCGAACAACGCTCCCGTTGCAACAATCTTTGCCCAAGCGTTACCTTGGACGCTTATTCTAATGATTTCGAGTTTTTTCTTATCACTGGTTTTTGCTTTCCTGGCTACAATGCTTATTGCACTTAGGCGTGGGGGGAAACTAGAGAGCGGCTCAACGTACGCAGCCATTTCTGTTCACAGCATTCCCATATATTTCACTTCCAGTATTCTTCTTTCCGTATTTGCAGTCTCATTAAAATGGTTCCCGGTTTTCGGTAGTAAGAGCTTCGTTACTCAAGTTGGATTGCCTCTCCTCACTTCCATAGTTAGCCACGCTGTCTTACCAGTTGTTGCGCTCTCCATATCCCTATTCGGACTGGACTTTTTGTTGCTCAGAGGGTCGATCCAGGAGGTGTTGCGCGATGAGTACGTAATTGCAGCGAAACTGAGAGGCTTGCCGAACAGAACGATTGCCTGGGGCTATGTACTAAGAAATTCGCTCTTGCCATTCGTATCCCTCTCCGCGTTTTCTGTCGCGAATTTAGTGGGGCGCCTAATAATTGTGGAGACGATCTTCGGGTATCCGGGGATTGGGGGCCTCGTTACGGATGGAATCGAGAATAAGGATTACCCCATGATCATGGGGGTGTTCATGCTCTTGACATTCATGGTAATAATCGGAGGCTTGATCGGGGACGTGGTTTTGACTCGGCTCGACCCCCGCCTGAGAAGAGACTAGATTCCATGCAATTACAAAAAAGGATAACCTCGTCCGCGTCCGGAACCATCGGTTCAC
Organism: Nitrososphaerota archaeon; assembly: GCA_027886785.1. The sequence goes on from JAPCJV010000030.1 coordinate 7,301, forward strand.
TCCGAAAGTTATTCCGGTCAAAGCAATCCAAAGTTGGGGGTCTAATCCTCTTAGTGATTGGAATCATAATTGGCGTGGGATCGATAATTGAACCGTTCTCCCCTAATGCATACGGCAGCAACATCAACGCTCCGCCTAGTTATCAGCATCCTTTCGGAACGGATTATGTGGGCCATGACCTGTTGAGCCAGGTGATTTATGGGGCGTACCCGTCGTTGCTGGTTTCTCTGGTTGCGGCAGTGGGGGCGTCCTTGATAGGTGTATTCGCTGGCATTTTTGCTGGCTATTACGGAAAGCTAGATTTCTTGATTGGAGGAGGCGGCGACGTGATTTTGACCTTCCCGTCGCTGGCACTTATGATAATGATCGGATTGATTTTGCCTTTTTCCGACGGGCTGTTGGTTTTCATGCTGATCTTTGTTTTGTGGCCGACAGTAAGTCGTTCGGTAAGACCTCAGGTTGCTTCAGTCAAACAATTGCCCTACCTCGAAGCGTCGAAGATGGCAGGGGTCAGTGATTTGAGGATTCTTTGGAAAGTGATTGCTCCTACTGTTGGCGCGATTGGTTTTGCCTATTTCATAATTAATGTGAGTCTTGCAATTATCTTGACCACCGTCCTCGAACTTCTTGGGGTTGGGAATCCAAACATCGTTACGTGGGGGAGCATCCTGTACTGGGCGCAGAACTACGGTTATGTGTTAGGCGACTGGTGGTGGATTTTCTTCCCAGGGGCGATAATTACAATTGTAGTCATCGCCTTTGCGCTGCTCGGATTTTCGGCAGAGGAAATTTTTGATCCGAGGCTGCGTCGCTGATTGGCCTCTCTTCTTTCCGTCTCCCGCCTAAGCGTAGCGTATCAGCTGACTGATCTGATTGCACCGGCTCTGAACGATGTTTCGATAGAAATCCCGTCACCAGGATACACGTTGGGCCTCGTCGGCGAATCCGGTAGCGGAAAGACCACCCTTGGAGTGAGCCTGATGAATGGCGTGGAAAGTCCAGGCAGGATAATCTCTGGGAAGATCGAGTTTGAGGGAAACGACATTCTGAAATTCGGGGACAGCGAGCTTCGCAGATATCGCTGGGGCGATGTCGCGATGATCTATCAGTCGGCGATGAATTCCCTGAATCCGATTAAGAAAGTATCAGAGCATATCACCGAGGTCATTAGGAAGCATGGCGACGCTTCCAAGTCAGAAGCCTACAAACAGGCTATCCAATTATTGGATGAGGTCAACATCAAGGAGGATCGGGCTAATGATTACCCTCACGAGCTCAGCGGTGGCATGCGTCAGAGAGTGGTCATCGCATTGGCGATGGCGCTATCTCCTAAGGTTCTGATCGCAGATGAGCCCACATCAGCACTCGATGTAGTTACGCAGAAGCAGATACTTGGAATGATCAAGAAACAAGTCCGCGATCGAGGGCTTGCCATGCTGATGATAACGCACGATATCTCCATTTTGGTTGGGTTGGTAGACAACATTGCAGTATTACACCGTGGGGAGATTGTAGAAATCGGATCGCTGGAAGAGGTATTGGAATCCCCTCTACACCCTTATTCTGAGGTTCTTGTTTCTTCAACACTTACCATGGATGCGAACCGGGATATTTTGCAACAATTCCGGGGCAAGCGAAGTAAAGATTCGATCATGACTACAGTGGGGAGCCATTGCAAGTACGCGAGCAGGTGCAAGTATGTGTTCGGCCGGTGTCAGATTGAGTCGCCCGTGCTGAGGGAAGTGAAGAACGGCAGGTGGGTAGCCTGTCACAAATATTGATCGAAAAGCCTGGGCACGTTAGTATGGAACCTATTTTACAGGTCAGGGATCTCTGGATCACTTTCAAGAGGCTTGGAGCGGGGATTGGTCCGCGAAATGTAAACGCGGTGAAGGATGTGTCCTTTGACCTGGGCGAGTCAGAAATCTTCTCCCTAGTGGGTGAGAGTGGATCGGGAAAGACCACTTTGGGGAAGGGCATCGCACGTCTAGTCCTCCCGACAAAAGGATCGATCCTCTACAATGGAAAGAACGTAATGAAACTGAGAGGCGAAGAACTTCGCAAGTATCGGGCGGATGTGCAAATGGTTTTTCAGGATCCTTTTGGATCGCTTAATCCTCGATATGATGTCCTAACAACCCTTTCTGAACCACTTCAATATCTTTCTCACTTGAAAGACCCTACAGAGATCAAGGAGCATTCAAGTAAACTTCTAGAGGAGGTTGGGCTCGACTCGGAACGGGTGTTGACTCGGTATCCTCACCAACTGAGTGGAGGAGAAAGGCAAAGAGTGAACATTGCGAGGGCGATTGCGTCGGAGCCAAAAATCCTGATCGCAGATGAGCCAATAACCATGCTTGATGCAGAACAGCGTTTGTCTGTTTTGTCATTGCTAATGGAATTGAAACTAAAAAGAAGGTTGAGCGTTCTATTCATAACCCACGATCTTGCAAGCGCAAAGCTCGTAAGCGACAGAATCATGGTCATGTATCTAGGCAAGATCGTTGAATCTGGAGAGGCTGAAGCAGTACTCTCCAAACCCCATCATCCGTACGCGGAAGTAATTTTGAAGGCAATGCCCACACTCCATAGGCAGGACGATGGCGCGCAAAGCTTACTGAAGACTGCCACAAGAGAAGATCTTGTTATGAAGGGGTGCGCATTCCGGCCGAAGTGCGCGTATGCCAATGAAAAGTGTTCTGAAATTGAACCACCACTGGTCGAGATAACAAAGTCGCATTATGCTGCCTGCCATTGGCCGCTTAATTCTAATTAGGGCGTCGAGACTTAGTCAGAGACTTGGACTAGTCGGTGTAGCCTTTACATTTTCCTCTTCCGCTGGAGGAACCTTAATCTTTAGAAGGTCAGCCAAATTACCGCCCAGGATCTTTTGTTTTTCCATATGGTCTATAGAAAGTTCCTCAACGTGGGACTTGAACAGTAGCGGCTGCACCATGTTCTCTCCAGGACAGCCAAAATCACTTCCAAAGACCAGTCTGTCGGGGCCAAAAACTGATGCGGCAAAT
>JAPCJV010000300.1 GCA_027886785.1 Nitrososphaerota archaeon
ACCGGAGGAACAGCTTTTGGAAAAGCTCCGCCGCGAAGTGATCCTCCCCAAGGAAAGTCTAACAGAGGGTGAATTTCAAACCATTTCCCGCCTTAAGAATAGGCGTCCCGGTTTTGTAAATGAAGTTCATGAAAAGATGATCGAGAACTCTCCAGAATCTATGACGATTGCACAGGCGGGAAGCTACTCTGTGGGGATTGCAAACATATGCTCGCTTCGAGGACAAAGAGATTTGTTGCCGAGCATCAACGGAAAAGAGACGCTGCCAAAGATAGGTTGGATGAATTCATCGTCGAAGACGTCGGTACTGGACTGAAAAAGAGATCAGAGCGGTAAAATGGCGGAAACAGTTCAACCCTTGCATCCGATTGAAAAGAGGATTTTGAAAACATTATCCTCGAGAGGAGTGCTGAAGCTAGAGCAAATTACTGAAGTCTCGGGTTTGGCCGTTGATCAGGTTCGCCGCGGTATAGAGTGGTTGAAAGCGAAAAATTTCGTCGAAGTGAGGGAGACAGATACGCCCATTTTTTCGCTCGGCGCGGAGGGCCAGGTCGTGGCCGCGGAAGGATTACCGGAACGGAGACTCGTGGAGCTTCTTAAGAAGATGGGGGGCTCCTCGGAAATCTCAAGTCTTTCAAAATCATTGGGACCAGAATTCACAATAGCACTGGGTAATGCCAAGAAAAACAAGTGGATACTCGTTGGGAAAAATGCAATTTCATTGACTTCCATTTCTGCGATCGAGGAACCGGAGGAACAGCTTTTGGAAAAGCTCCGCCGCGAAGAGATCCTCCCCAAGGAAAGTCTAACAGAGGGTGAATTTCAAACCATTTCCCGCCTGAAGAATAGGCGTCCCGGTTTTGTAAATGAAGTTCATGAAAAGATGATCGAAGTCCAATTATCCGATTCGGGAAAGAAGATTCTAACCACTGTCGATGAAAACGAAATTGAAAGGATAACTCCCGAGGTACTGCGAAGCGGCGAGTGGAAGAATCGAAACCTGCGCGCACTTGACGTCGTAGCTCCAGCTCCCTTAGAGTTCCCGGGGAGACGACACCCCATGCGCCTTTTCATGAACGAAGTGCGGGAAGCTTTCATTTCTCTCGGATTTGAGGAGATCTTGGGGCCGATTTCCCAGACGGCACTCTGGAATTTTGATGCCCTGTTCATCCCGCAACAGCACTCTGCCAGAGAGATGCAAGACACCTTCTACCTCTCGAACGTTCATGGTGATCTCAACAAGTACCGTGAGGAAGTATCCGCCATTAAGAGCACGCACGAAACTGGGGCGGGTACCGGCTCGTTAGGGTGGGGGTACTCTTGGAGCGACAAAGAAGCTTCTCGAGTGGTGCTCCGGACGCATACGACTGCAGTTACTATCTCCTACCTTTCAGAGAAAAAACCGGATGAAGCCAGAGTATTTTCCGTAGGTCGCGTGTTTAGAAATGAAAAATCGAATTACAAACACAATCCGGAATTTTATCAAATTGAAGGAGTCATGGTGGGAGAAAAACTAAACCTAAGAAATCTAATCTACATTCTGACGAAATTCTACTCAAAGCTCGGTTTTAACGAAATAAAATTCTGGCCTACGTTCTTTCCCTATACTGAACCATCGCTGCAGACCATGGTCTTCCGAAAAGACTCTGGAAAATGGATGGAACTGGGGGGAATGGGGGTCTTTCGACCGGAGGTGACTATTCCTCTGGGCGTGAAAAATCCCGTTCTGGCTTGGGGTCTTAGCTTGGACAGGCTCGTGATGCTCAGGTACGGATTGAATGATATCCGCCACCTTTTCGGCGCAAATTTAGACTGGCTCAGAAATCTGAAAATTACAAGAGATTAGGAGAGAAACTTTTTGCCGGTGCTTCGATTGTCCCTCCAGCGGTTAGGGCAGTACTGTCATAACAAGACCTCTGAAAATCAGATTCTCGAGACTCTGCCCTATTTGGGATTGGACATTGAAGACCACTCCGGAGATACTGTGAACGTTGAGTACAGTCCGAATCGGCCGGATTTTTCTAGTGAGGCAGGCATAGCCAGATCTCTCGTAGGCATTCTTGGGATTGTAACCGGCCCACCGAAATTTGATTTCCCCAAGAGCAAATATTCCGTGAAGAGATTAGGTGAAGAGATCTTGAATGTCCGACCGCTAATCAAAGTCATCTATGCGGAGATTTTTGTCACCGACGAACTGATCAAACAACTGATCGCTATGCAGGAGGACCTCCACAACGGGATCGGCCGAAAGAGATCCAAAGTAGCGATCGGAATTCATAACGCGGACGTAATTACGACTTCCCTGAAGTATTACGGGACGGAGGATGCTAATTTTTCCTTTGTTCCTCTCGGATCCACGAAAAAGCAATCAGTGAGAGAAATCCTTTGGGAAACCGACCAGGGAAAAGAATACGGCAGACTCATTCCTTCAGTGTACCCCATTCTTGCGGATTCGAAGAATAACGTCCTCTCAATGCCCCCTGTCATAAATGGGGAGCTTACCAGACTGAAACCGGGAATTTCGAAATTGTTCATCGACTTGACCGGAACGGACGAACGGGTAGTTGATGTGTCAACGGCTATTATCGCCGCGATGCTGGCAGACAACGGCGCCAAGGTGTTCAAGGTCACGATCCAAAAAGACGACCAAGAAGAATGGACCCCGGACATGAAGGAATCGAAAATGAAGTTTGACCTCGCACTAACTAACGACATTTTGGGTTTCGATTTTGATTTAGGGCGAGCAAAGAACGCGCTGGAGAAAAGCAGACTGGGTCTCGATCCCGCCGGAAATGCTCTGATCCCCGGGTACAGAATTGACATCATTCATCCGATTGACCTTTCTGAAGAAGTAGCTCTAGGATTTGGAATAGCCCAGATTACGCCTCAAAAAGTATCTTCTTACTTGGCGGGTTCATTGAATGAGCGACTCCGGACCCTTGATTTCTTGATTGAAGTTCTAGTAGGACTGGGTTTGACTGAAATCTGGAATTTCTCACTAACCGGAAAGGATCTTTCTAGATGCAAGGAATCAGCCCTCCTGAGAGTTGAAAACTCCAAATCGGAAAGTTTCGAGTTTCTCAGATGCGACATTGTTACATCTCTATTACGAGTTCTAGGTTCCTCCACCCATCAGGAATATCCTCAAGCTATTTTTGAGGAGGGTCCCACTTTCTCGAGAGATCCAGAGCTTGTCTCAGGGGTCTCCGAACAGGAGCATCTTGCCGTGGTGGCTGCAGATTCAGAATCAAACTATACGACAATCAGGTCGAAGCTGGATGCCTTCCTCCGTCTGACGGTAGGAGATTCTAATTTCCATCTCAAAAGCACCGTTGACGAGGCTGGGGTCTTTGCCGAGGGAAGGACTGCGAGAGTTTTCGTGAAGGCGATGGGAGAAGATGTAGAATTGGGGATTGTCGGGGAAATTTCGCCCGCGACGCTGGAGCATTACGGAATTGCTGTACCCGTAGCCGGTTTCGAGCTAAACCTTGAACCTTTGCTAAAACATTAAACGATAA
>JAPCJV010000301.1 GCA_027886785.1 Nitrososphaerota archaeon
GCATTAAATTTTGAGATTACTGCCTTTGGATCGAAACCTTCTTTCTTTACATTCGTGAGAAGATGGGCAAGCTTGCTCAGATCGGGAATGTCGAGACCAAGCTCCAGGAGCACTTGTCTATTCGTTGCGTACTCTTCGAGGGTTTTCTCGTCAGTAGCGTTCTTCGAAAGTATGTTTTTGCGATTTCTATTTGCGGTAACAATTTCGCGGTTTATGGAATTGAGTTCCTCTCGCCTTCCAGGAATAGCTTTCCCCAGGGTCTCCCACTCTGAACGGACATCGGAAAAATCTCCATAGTCATGCTCCAGGCTGGTGAGCTTCTCCCCTTGTTCAATTACTTCCGCGAATGTGAAGTTCTTTGCCTTTGCTCTGTTGAAGACGTTTGTTACAAAGGCGTCCAGCTCGGTTGCGTCGATTCCCTGTTTCTTTAGATTCTCGGATAGCCTGCCGCCTTCAAGCATGGAAGGTAGTTCCATGCTGTTGTCGCGCGAGAACACCGCTATCTCTTCTAGGTTCTTCACCTCTTGACTCACGTCATACTCCTCCGCTGTTTTTTCCAGTCCTTGGATCTTGACTTTATCATAAAATTCCGCCATCGTTGTGTTTATACTGCTTGAGCTTAGCCTCTTCCGATATCTCCGTACATTGCGATAGTTCTCGTTGCGCCCCATGCCGAGAAAGCGATTCTTGATGATTGCTTTGGTGACGGCAGAGGGAAGCGGAGAGGGCATGCCAAGGAGGGATAGAGGTATCCTGGCTATTAACGCGTTTCGATCGGATCGGTCGAATAAATGCACGAATCGGTCGAAGTCCGGTGTGAACTGTTCGAAGTGTCGGGTGGATCGGTCGAATTGGTCGAAATTTCCAAAAATTTGCGATCTTTTTTTCCGAGATTCTTATTCCTGAAACTGAGAGTGATTGGCGCGTGGCACATTCATTGGAACCATGATCAAACGGTGAAGACGCTTCAAAAATCATTCCGGCGCAGGTTCTTACTTCGATGAGCATACATTTATCGTTGTTTCACTACAACCCCCGGCGTGATCACAAAGCAGTACCGGGTTCATCACTTAAGCATATGATTTGAAACGAGAGCAAGAAACCAAGTTCATGCCCTGTTCCAGCTAGACGGTGGAGCAGACTCGCAGAGGAAGTGCCAGAGTCGTGACCCCAGATTCGACATCAATTGAGTTTTGGATTTCTTTACTAGCATGGCGGGGCGTCTCGCAAACCAAATGCCCTTGTTAATCTTATCCTTTATGCGGTGCCACTCTGATACAGAAGGCGAAAGTGCAAGAGTAAAAAAAATGAATAGAGGATCGGAAGGGGGCACGGAATCAGGCGGCGTCCGTCATTCCAGAGGCAGCGTGAAAGAAATTAGACTATTACTTTGGACCACTTTAAAAGTTGGCGCTCAAACCTTGGAAGCGATTCTCGATAATTCAACCGCTGATCACGAAGATAGATTCATTCTGGCAATGCTATACGACATTTCATGCGCCAGAGACGAAAGGGATTCACTAAAGTCGTCCTCCGCAAGACGCTGGCACAGAGGAATGACACTATCGAATCTTGTTTTTCTAGATAAACGAACAGATTCGGCAGCCGGCCGGCCCCAACAGACGGTTTTGTGCGCTGACTAGCTGTTTTCCTCGTGAGTCTTTGGAGAAAACGGAATTTAGGAACTTCCGAAATCAATGCCCGTCCGGATCAGTATGAAACTCAGTTCTAATCTCATTTGGAGCTTATCGATAGCCTTCAAGATTTCAATTTCGCCAGATCTGCCAGATAGCACGTTCTTAAATTCATCTTGATGTCTTTCCACCATACGATAGCAGCCAAGGGTTACCAAAGCTGATTATTGTTGTCTATTCCGTGGGTCGCTTTTCCAACCCCGACAGTAGGTCTAAGCATTTTGATCCCGAAAGCTGCTTCGGCAGTATCTGAGCCCGCGGACCAGGCGTGAGGTATTCGGCTAAGGATCGAAGATCCCAGTGCTGTGTACGCCTCGGTCAGGTTTGCCCTAATTAATGTGACATTAATCGAGGTTCCCCCTCCGGGCCCAGCAAAAACCGTCTCCGCGTCGTTGAAACTGCCGAACGGGTTCATCGTTTTTCCGCTCACGTAAAAGTAGGGACTACTCGGCGCGAGCCCATTGAAGGCCACCTCGTCAAAGGTGTCTGTCCAAATGAGCTTCCCGTTTTCGTAAGCGGCCATTTGGAAGGTGACGTAGCTTGAGCCGGTATGGGAGCCACTCTGGAGTACTCCGATCGTGGTGGTCAGCTTTATCTGAAACGGAACGGTCATCCAGAGCTGCTGGGGTCCAAAGCAGTACCAAAATTGCGGCTGCCCCCCGTAGTATCCCTGAGCACATACCCCGGATAGGTTGGGGTAAATGGTTCCGCTCAACATCGCGTTGGGAGCTGAAAAATTCCAGATGTTGTCGAGCTGGTTTATCACGAGATTAGATCCGGACAGGGCGATGAACGCGACGTTCTGTATCCAGTACTCCCCGGCAACCGGACCACCCGACGAACCCTGCTCATAGACGTTGTAGGCTACCAAATTCTGCTGCAGCGTCATGCAGTTGGTCTGGTAGGAAATGCAGCCTATGGACGAGGGTCCCATTTGGAGCTTGGTGAAATTTGCCCATGAAACAAACGAACTTGCCTCGTAGCTGTAGGTCAATTTTCTGTTGGTACCGTAATCCACAATCCCCATAGGACAGGGGCTCGTGGCAGAGCATGTGTAGAAACCTATCGACGACAGCGTCGAGGGTGACCCTTTCTTAGGGGGGAGAGAAAAGGGAGAACTAGTATGATGCGATACTTTAGGGGAACCGGCTCCAAAATTAAATAGAGCTATAGGAACGACCGCGACGGTCGCTGATAGAAGTATAATCATGATGGTTGCGAGTTTTGTGTTCGTCATCTTTTTATCCCGGGTCTCAATTCCCGTTCCAATTACTGAAGAAAGGATGATCGATCCAAAAAACTCAGGGATCTAGATTTTAACTGCCTATGTCGAGTTGCGGTTTTTGAAAGTCCACGAGTGCAGATATGCTAAGAATCATTCTAGAGGCAACCACTGAAATTTACCACGCCTTTATTCGCTTCAAGAACAAGCTGTGACTCTCATGAAGCTCAAAAGGAAATGGAAGCTCCAGTTCCTACGATAACCGTCTGGCTTTCGCAAGTTCAAAGTTATGGGATATTAAACGTGGAAGCAACAGTCCGAGTTGCAGAAGAAGTGGTGCAAAGTCTTTCTAGATTACTTGTATCAGGTCGTGCCTGAAGTTTCGAGATTGTTGTGATCGCCACATAACAAAAGCAATCCTTTTCTTGACAAGCACAGGACCTCGCGAGACGATTGACCTCGCTACAAAGTCGTTCCCGATTCGTTTGCGATCTCGGTAGAAACGGGGGAATAAAGGAAGCTTAGAGTACTTTGTCTAATTCTCCCATTGTGAAATGTCCCATCGAAGACTGCGAAAAAACTTTTCCTGTGTACTCTAGC
>JAPCJV010000302.1 GCA_027886785.1 Nitrososphaerota archaeon
CATCCCTGCCTCGAGACTCGTATACAATTGGGCCATGTCCGAGGGGGTTCTCAAAATTTTTGCAGACGCCGGCGCCAATATCGAGTCGTCAAACTGTGGCCCGTGTTTTGGAAAACATATGGGCGTTCTTTCGCCGGGCGACCGCTGCCTCAGTACTTCCAATAGAAATTACAAAGGCCGAATGGGCTCACCGGAAGCATTCATCTATCTTTCATCTCCGGCGACCGCCGCTGCCAGTGCGATTGAAGGAAGGCTAGCAGATCCGAGGAGGTACATCGCTTCTTGAATTCCATCATCAAAGGAACTACGACAGTAAAATTCGGGGATGACATCAATACAGACTACATCATCCCCGCATATTTACTGCAGGAGGCATGGGACAAGCGATTCTTCGCGGATTACGCTTTCGAAAGGTACAGTCCTGAGTTTGTGAAGACCTGCAGGGAGAATGCCAAGAAGGATAACATCGTCGTCGCGGGTAAGAATTTTGGCTGCGGCTCAAGCAGGGAACAAGCTGTCTACGCCATTCAGTATAACTTTGTCAACGCCGTTGTCGCAGAATCGTTCCCCGACATCTTCTTCCGCAATTCGATAAACAATGCCTTCTGCGTGGTGAATGTAGAGAGTACTTCGGACATTAATCTCGGCGACAAGCTAGAGATCGATTTGGAAAAGCTCGTGGTGAGAGGGATTGACGGTAAGCACTTTGAGAAACAAATTACGATGAGCGATGAAGATCGGAGCCTGCTCATTTCGGGGGGAAGGCTAGGCAAAGTTCGGGATCGCCTGCGCGAGAGGTTGCTCAAAGCAACTTGAGTTCAATAGTAACATCGAAAAACCTAGCTTCGAAGAAACCCACCATATCCGTCGCGATTCAGGGAGAACTGGGTGCGTACAGCCAACAGGCTGTGTATTCTTTTTTCGGAAGAGAAGTCGTAAAGAAAGTATTTCCTCTCCCAACACTACAACGTGTCTTCTCTCAATTGGAGGAAAACGGCAGCAGTGCGCCCGATTTTGCTGTTGTTCCAATCGAAAACAGTTTTGCCGGTAGTGTGGGCTAAACTGTAGATCTGTTGATCAGCTAGAACGTAAGAATCGTTGGAGAAACCAGCGTGCGTGTGGAGCACTGTCTAATCTTACACAAAGATACATCTCTAAACAAAATCCGGAAGGTAATTTCCCATCCTCAGGCATTGGCACAATGCAGGGGCTTTCTGGACAAGGAAGGCCGTCGCTGGGAACAGGCAGCAGTGTACGACACGGCGGGTTCGGTAAAAATGATCAAGGAACAGAACCTGAAAGATACCGCGGGGATCGCGAGCGAACTTGCATGCGAAATCTATGGCATGAAGCTAGCTGCCAAGGGAATCGAAGATGATCCTTCGAATACGACTAGGTTCGTCGTCGTGGAAAACGCCGAAAGAAGTGACTCCCATTTGAAAAACGATCCTACTGGTGACGATAAGACAACAGCGATTTTTGCGACGAAACATACTCCGGGCTGTCTGGTCCGAGCTCTTGATACGTTATCATCGCGCGGGATCAATCTCAATCGTGTCGAATCGCGTCCTATCAAGGGTAAACCGTGGGAGTACTATTTCTGGCTGGATTTCTCCGGACACGTCGAAGAAGAAGTATGCAAAGAAGCAATACGAGATCTAAAGGAGAATTCCGAGGAATTGAAGATCCTGGGCTCGTATCCACGCGGTGTGTAGCAAAAAATTTCGATTTCGACTGTGACCTGATTTGAGCAAGCGCGGCAACAAGACCTACGTCATGAAGTTTGGAGGCTCGTCCCTTGCCGGGCCCAAGGAGATGCTGCAGAGCACCTCCATCGTGAAAAATTACTCTCGGACCTCGAACTTGATTATTGTGTGTTCTGCCATGGGGGACACGACAGACCACCTCTTGAAGGCGATCGATTTTGCGAAGAAGGGGGACCTTGAGAAGGCGAGAAAGATCACCTCTGAAATTAGAGCAAGTCATGCGGGAGCCGTTGAACAGACTGTTGCGGATCCTTCGATGAAAATTGAATGCCTAGATCATTTCTCGGAGCGGTTTGATGAACTCGACAAGGTTCTCCTTGGAATCTCGCTTCTCAGGGATCTAAGTCCTAGATCTGTAGATTACATTCTCTCCTTTGGAGAAAGATTAGCGACGACCATTATTCACAACTCACTGGAGAGCTCTGGATTGAAATCCAAATATCTGACAGGCGGTGAGGCAGGGATCCTAACGGATGAAACTTTCGGCTCAGCTGAACCGATTCTGAAAGTGACAAATGAAAAACTCAGGGAATCTCTGTTTCCTTTGATTGAAAACGGGATAGTGCCGGTAGTGACCGGGTACATTGCAGAGACCCTTGACAGCCATGAGCTGATTACTCTGGGCCGTGGGGGATCCGATTACACTGCTACCTTGATAGCTGCGGCGATCGGTGCGGATGAAGTCATCCTCTGGACTGACGTGGATGGAATCATGAGCGCTGATCCTCGAATCATAAAAAACGCCCGAATTCTCGAACAGATAAGCTATCTCGAGGCAATGGAGATGAGCGCATTTGGCGCGAAGGCAATGCAGCCCCGGGCTCTCGAACCTGCGGCGAGAAAGGGGATCCCCGTTAGAATAAAAAACACCTTCAATCCAGACGTTCCGGGTACTCTCATCCTATCTCCGGAAACTATGACGAACGGCGCGAGGACTGGAGTGAAAGCAGTGGGTTCCCTCACAAATGTCGGTGTTATCAACATTAGCGGAACAAGCATTGTCGGCAGCCCAGGAACTGCAGTAAAGATTTTCGAGATCCTGAAAGATCTTGGAGTGGGAATACTCATGATGTCCCAATCTGTCACAGAAAACAACGTGTCTTTGGTCATAAAACGCGGCGAATTGAATAAAGTTGTCCGGGCGTTCAAAAGAGATCTGCTGATGGAGGATCCCGACATCCTCGATAAATCAGATGGGATGGGGAGAACGTTCTCCAACAGAGGAACCAACACTAAGTTCAGCAAGCTGGATTACGAGGATGACGTGTCGATCGTTGCGGTTTTAGGGAGAGGAATGATAGGAACTCCGGGAATAGCGGGAAGAGTCTTCAGTTCTGTGGCACGACAGGGAATCAACATAAGGATGATCGCTCAGGGTTCCTCCGAGATTAACATCTCCTTTGTCATAAAAGACAAAGACCGAAACAAGGCGGTCGCTGCTTTGCATGAAGAATTCGTCGTCGGTGGCAGCTGAAATATGAACTAACTTGCGTAAAGCTCCTTTCAAGCTGAAAGGTACGGAGATATGCACCGTGGAGCGATCGCGCGAGAAATGGTTGCATAAAGCAATGAAATTTTAGAGCAAATAGAATTTTTTCATTAAAGAGAAGCATCCCCCAGCGAGCTTTCACAGCTAGTTACTCGTTTTACCAACGAATCGCGCAAAATTCTCTCTCGATTTTCTACCCTGATAAAGAATATCCATCTCTTCGTTCCTTTTTGCAAGATCGTCTCGTAATCTGCGA
>JAPCJV010000303.1 GCA_027886785.1 Nitrososphaerota archaeon
AATGACGAAAAAACGTATTATACAAATCCGAATGTATAATACAAATTAGAGAATTCTCCTACCTCCGCTTGCGTACCTGTTAACTGACTTGTCTCCCTTTTCCATAAAGTTCAGCAAACGCGCCAGATGAGGGACGAAGGGCGCCTTTTCTTGGCGGAGGCGTACAATGCTCCCGTGACTAGCTCAACAGTTTCGACATTCTCTCGATACCTTCTTCGATCCTTGCATCACTTTGCAACAAGGTTATTCGAATGTGGTCCAAGAAGGAACTTCCAAAGGAGGTACCGGGAGTAACCGAGACCCCGTATTTTTCCAATAGTTCCACGGCAAATTTTTCGGAATTAAACGGGCCGCGACTCGAATGCAGCTTCGGAAACATGTACAGCGAGCCGTCCGAGAGGTAGAACTCTGCGTTCAGATATTTCTTCAGGGACTTTGCGGCGACGTCCCGCCTTTTCCGGATCAAATTTACTTTTTCAGCGACGTACTCATGGCACTCCAGCGCTGCGATCAGAGCGTATTGCACGAACTCGGGCATGCTCGTCAGGATCATGCTGTTCAGTTTCGTCAGGTGCGAAATCGTTTTCGGATCTGAGACAATGTAGGCGGCCCGAAATCCTGTCATGGCATAGCTCTTCGAGAGGGATGTTACCATCAGGCTTTTGGCTTCAGGGACTTCGAGAATGCTCTTGAAGGTCTTTGAGGGATTTAGAATATAGTCCGAGTACACTTCATCGCTCAAGATCGTCATCCCTTTTTCCTTCGCTATCTGGACCAGTTCATCGAACGTTTGCAGATCCAGTATTTTCCCGGTCGGGTTTGTGGGATAATTTAACACGAGGACTGTACAATCGCTGTTCTGGATTTCTTCAAGGTTGACTTCCCATCTGTTTTCCAGTGAGGATTTGAAAAATTGAATGGGTCTGGAGAGGAACTTTGAGATGTCCCTGTACGCGGGCCAGTCAGGTGAAATAATCCCTATTTTGGAAGTAGCCGGGAGGGACATAAACGAATAGTACAACGCCAGTCTTCCCCCCGCAGTGACGAGCACCTGATCGGGAGTAATTCCAGTCCGGTATTTCCGGTTCAAACTCTCGGCGATCGCTTTCTTGGCTTCGGGGATTCCACCGGACTCGGTGTATCTTGCCTTGCCCTTGTTCAGTGCCCTAATGGTCGCATCGACGACTTCTTTCGGGGGATCAAAGTCCGGTTCGCCGGCGTCGAAATGTATGATGTCCTTTCCCTTGCGCTCCAGTTCTCGAGCTTTCAGGAACATGTCTACAAGTGACACAGAAGGGATGGTATCCTCTTCTCTAATTGCCTGGGATTGCAAGAGTACTTTGATCGCTCCGGCTAAAGATTTCAACTATTCTACGCAGAAATCTATCTAAATATCTGCCCACACCTCTCCGTTCTCTATTTTCGCGGGATAGAGTCTCAGATTGGATATCGAATCCGGAGCAGAGCCGTCGGGACCAGAGAGAACTTTTCCAGACCTGATCTCGAATTTTGCGCTGTGTAGGGGGCAGGTCAGAGTGCCGTTAGAAAACATTCCCAGAGACAGGTCTGCCTCTTCGTGAGTGCAGATGGAATCCGAAACAAAATATGTACCTTCAAACGCTGTCACGAGAAGCGGCTTGTCCTTCAAATCAAATCTGTAAAGCTCCCCCTCCGAGATCTCGGAAGCTTTGCAAATGAATGTGAACATTCTACAACTGCCTAAAGCGGCGAAATTGGTTGATAAGTCTGTAGTAAAATCATGCAGCTCATTTAGTACATTCATCAGGTCTAAACCGGGGAAACGATGAAATAGCATGGTCTAATTCCATCACGTGAAAAGTGGGTTTTTGTTGGATTTTGATCTAGTCTCTTATGCTGTCGATTTAGCAGGACAGAATCATTGTGAATATTCGGAAGCAAGGTATCACCGATCGACGGACGTTACCTGTTTCACGCGCAATGGGGAATCAGAGCCCGCTGCGATTGCCGACGCCGAAGGGTTGGGAGTGAGGGTCATTTACGATGGGGCTCTCTCTTTTGGGGCGACAAATGTAGTATCCAAGGACTCGGTGAAATCCCTCGTTGAAAGAGTGGTGCGAAATGGGAAATTGGCGTCCTCGGTTGCCAAGGAAAAAGTGCATTTCTCGAAAGAGGAAAGCCATCGAGAAAAATGGAGCGCCTCGGAAAAGAAGAAACTGGAGGACATTTCAGTTCAATCGCTCATATCGTTTCTGAAGGAGGTCGATAAAGTCCTTTCACCGCCGCTAGATGGGATAACTTTTCCGAACCGAAATCTGATTCTCTTCACCAATATCGAAGAAAAATATTATGAAAACTCCGACGGTTCAAAATTGGAAAGCAGAGTTCCCCGAGTAGAATATCTGGGCTTTTTGACGGCGATGTATAACGGGAGACCGAAATCGGTTTCCCTTCCACCGGGGTATTCGGGTCTGGGCGGTTCAGGAGGCTGGGAAATAATTGACAAACTCAATTTGCTCGAGGCACTGCCGCAGGAGCTGAAAGAGATGACCAGCGGAATCAAAGCATCTGAAAATCCTCCCACCAATCAGGATCTCGATGTTATTCTGGGGCCGAATGTCGCGGGCTTGACGAGCCACGAATCCTGCGGCCATCCGGGAGAGGCCGATCGAATTTTAGGGCGAGAGGGTGCGCAGGCGGGAGAGTCTTTCCTAAAGCCGGACAAATTGGGTATGCAAATCGGCAGCGAAGAAGCCAACGTGTCCGATGATCCGACGATTCCAAACTCCATGGGATTCTATCTGTACGATGACGAAGGAGTGAAAGCTAGAAAGCGCAAGCTCATCTCCAACGGCCGATTTACAGAATTCCTCCAAAACCGGGCGACCGCGAGCTACTTTCACATCAACAGCAACGGCTCATCCAGGGCAGTTCAATTCGATCGCGAGCCGATAATTAGAATGGGGAACACTTTCATCGAACCGGGCGACTGGACGTTCGAGGAAATGCTCAAGGAAACTAAGAAGGGAGTGTACATCAAAAGTTTCATGGAGTGGAACATCGACGACAAGAGATTGAATCAAAGGTACGTCGGGCTGGAAGCGTACTTGATAGAAAACGGAGAGCTCAAGCAAGCTCTGAAGGATCCGGTGCTTGAAATCACCACCCCGAAGTACTGGGGGAGCATTGACGCAAGAGCTTCAGATCTCCAGTATACTTGCGGAACTTGCGGCAAGGGCGATCCCATGCAGGGTGCCCCGGTTTATTTCGGCGCGCCTCACGTGCGATTGCGGAATGTGAGGGTCGGTGCAAGATGATCACCCGACAAGAAAGCCAAGAGGAAATCGCGGAGCAGCTAACCGGGCACTGGCGGGAGGACCATCTTTTCAGTTTGGGGCAAGCGCTCAAGATGTACGACGCCATCCAAGAGAGGATTAAAGAGTACGAGGGGGCGATTTCGGAGAAGCTCCGGACCATGGAGCGCGACGA
>JAPCJV010000304.1 GCA_027886785.1 Nitrososphaerota archaeon
AAAAGAGTCTAATATAGATCTGTTTAGTTGGCTCATCTAATCGACCGTGAACCAGATTAGAGTCGGCCTTTGCCTAATATTGGTTAGTCTCTCTTTGACCTCGCAGGCCACGATTTTTCACACCATCGCAGTCGCTCCAAATTGCCCTAATATCAGCATCTACAACTTTGCCATGAATAGCAACAGAGGCGTAATGACCCCGGGTCACGTCCGGGTGTCGTTGCCCTCGCAATCTGGGAATTTGTTGGTAGTCGTTGTCGGGTTGAACCAATGGAAACATCCAGTAGACATGGTAACTGACATCATTGGTACTCAATTCACTCAGCGGGTGATCGCTTTCGAGCCTGGAAATCTTACAGGCGATAATGAGCCAGATGCTCTTCTCGAAATATACGCTGGTTTTGTGCCTCAGAATAATTCAAATGACGTGATAACGGTCCATTCTCGTTCAGGACAATTTGATGTACTAGTGGGGCAATATTCCGGTGTTTTAGGAATAGGTGGAATCAGTAGTGTGGGCGGCAAATCCAACAAGGCGACCTTTACGATGGCTATGATGAAATCCAATAGCTACTTGGTAGGTGGACTGGAGAGGTATTCGGGAGCTTCACTGATTCCGGGGATCACAACAACAGTTGGAAAACAGTTGGGAGCAATTTCGACACGTGGATCCAATAATAATGCAGGTACCAATTTCATGGATAACCGCTGCGGGAGCTCATTGACTCTGACCACTTCACTTGCCGGATCCAACGCTTGGGCCTTGGGAGCGATTGAGCTTTTGTCGAAATGAGCGATTCTGGGAACAAAAACGATTAACTACTACCAAAGTAGTAGAAATACGTTGTTACTATCGTGATAGTACTAGGAATGTTTAAGTGCGCGGGCTTGTTCTATCCTTGATTGCGTCCCGTGAATTTCGTCCATTGACAAATAACCTGATTATAGCTTCGAAATATCTCATCATCGCAGTGTTCTCTTTATTCTTCGTGCTCGTAGCGATTCCGTCGCCCTTGATCTCTTTTGCAGTCTCTCCACAAGTACATACAAGTATCAAAGTCGGTGACTCTCCTCAATTCGTCGTCTTCGACACGGCAAACCAAATCGTGTATGTCGCTAATTCGGGCACCACTGCGCCTAACGGAGGAACTGTCTCGATTATCAATGGGGCACACTTGATAACAACCATAGGACGGCCTGCATTCCGTTCCAATGCGGTTCTTACGGGGCTGGCATATGATCCGATTAACAAAATGATCTACGTATCCGACTTGTCGAATCATGCGGTTTATGTGATCAGCGGGACAAAAGTAGTCTCCATCATTCAAGATCCAAAACTAAAATGTCCCGGAGAAATCGGTTTCGATCCGGCAAATAGCTTCATCATCGTATCAAATAACTGCGAACTCGCTAATACAAACACTGTCTCAGTCATTTCGGGAATCCATGTTCTCCGTCAAGTACAGATGAGCTCCGCGCGGATTTCGACACCTTTGGGGATCGCGTTTGCCGGTAACAACATTTTCGTGGCGAATTTACAACAAAATAATGTGTCCGTCATCGATGGCATTACTTTCAAAATGATCAAAAGCATCTCAGTCGGGAGTGAACCGTCTGGGCTAGCGCTTGATCCAACAAACTCCCGAATATACGTGACGAATTTTGGCAGCAATGATGTGACTGTCATCAACGCTAAGACGCTCAAGGTACTCTCCACAATTCTGGTCGGTTCTCATCCTGAAGGAATTGCTTTCTCACCCACCTCAGGTCAAATATATGTAACCAACAGCGGCAGCAACACGGTTTCCATTATCAACAATCTTTCAGTCTTCAGTACAGCCAAAGCTGGGACGGCTCCCTCTGGTCTCGCTTTTAGTTCGAAAAATAATATGATGTACGTGGCTGACAGCACCAACCCTGGCTTCGTAACTCTGATCAGTTAAGTTCCGGGAAATTATCTGAAAAAATCTGATGGACAGGAAATTTGAATTTACATATCTTATAAACCGTGGGCTTTAAGGGGGCTATTGCGCCTCTTGGAGAACGGTCCGTGAATTGAAAGTCGGAATTTTGGGCAGCGGAGATGTGGGACAGGCTCTCGGGAAAGGATTTGCTTCCAGAGGGTCATGATTGGCTCTATTTTCGAACTCACGAATCTTCCTGAATCTATTCTCGGTTTCTTTTTGTAATAAATGGTCGATGAGCGCTGCCCGAAGCAAAAATAATCCCAGATCGATTATTTGTCTGATGCGGGCCTAAATGCAGGAAAAGAAAGAGCGTCCGTAAGCTTCACGAAAGTTAAGTCAACCCGCATTCCAATTCGTAACTCCGAGAGATTACACTCGGTGATTCTAGCGTAGATTCTTACCTTTTCTTCCAGCTCCACTAATCCCACCGCGTATGGAAATTCCGACTTGAAATAAACTGGATTGCGATAAGTCTGGACTGGAAATCGAACGATTGTGAAGGAGTACACAATACCTCTTCCGAGGGATTCCTTCCACTGGAGGTTTGCTCTGCCGCATCGGATGCAAAGAGGGCGGGGGTACCACTGAAACTTCATGCACTTTTCACAAAATTGCAGAAAAAGCCTCCCGTCGGCACAGCCCTCCCAAAAGGGGCGGTTCAAATCTGTAACTTGAGGGAAACTCAAGGTATCCACATGATCTGGTTTTTCTTGCTTCGAGCTCAAAATCGCTTTCATCGGTTTATGTCTTCATTGGACGAGGATAGAACTCCTACACTGGTCATCATCACATTTCTGCCGTAAGCTAGACCACCGATTCCAGTTACGCATCCCTTCTTTGCGTTTCTTACCTGTCTATTTCCTCCCTCCCGCCGAAGCTGCATAACTGCCTCCACCACGGGGACAAATCCCCCAGCGAGACCGGGCTGTCCCGAAGACAACTGACCGCCTCCAGTATTAACTGGGAGGTCTCCATCGAATGCTACAGAGTGCGTTTCGACAAATTCTCCTCCTTTTCCTTTTTCACAAAATCCAAGATCCTCGAGCTGCATGATGACTGCAATGCAATAGTCATCGTAGATCTGGGCAAAATCCATGTCCCTGATCGACATTTTCTTTTCTCCTTGGAAAATTGCCCTAGAAGCATCAGCTATTCCAGTGTAAGTAATATCCGGGGTCATGATGTCGCCATGATAATACGCATCTCTTTCTTCAAATCTGACAAGATAAACCGGCTTGTCAGTTATCCTCTTTGCCATTTTTGGATTTGCGATCACGAGACCCAATCCTTGATTGACTGGCAGACAACAATCAAGAAGCTTGATCGGATCTGAAATTAACTTTGAACTCAGATAATCGTCAATCGTGAGCTCCTTCTTCATGTACGCCAGCGGATTTCTCAAAGCATTTTTTCTTTGCTCGACGGCGATCTTGCCGATTTGTTCCACAGTGGTGCCGTATTG
>JAPCJV010000305.1 GCA_027886785.1 Nitrososphaerota archaeon
AGTAACACAACAGAGCAGAGGAATCGTAGTGAAACTAGAAAAATCAAAAGAACAGAGGCGCGAAGGTCTTACCTTGACGAAAAGAAAACCAAAGGTCGAAAACTACGTGCAAATCCTGAGAGCGATCAGCTCGGGAGCCAATCTGCCCACGGGGATCGTGCTGAATACGAAGATCTCCTGGATAACAGCAATGCAGTGTTTGCGATCTTTAGAGCAAAATGGATTCATAAAGACAACTTTTGATTACGAGTCCCAAAGAAGCGTTTCGGCGCTGACCGAGAAGGGTCAGGAAATGCTTGCACAGATCGCGCGCATTGGCGAGATTTAGTAAGCTCGAAATATGGGAATATCAGAGCCGATGCGACTCCGGCGAAAAAATAGCTAAGCTACACTATTTTTAACGGCTGCTTCGTAAATCGCTAGTCCTCTTTGGAGGAGCTCTTCGGAAATGGTGAGTGGCGCCATGAACCTCAGCACGTTTCCATAATGACCGCTCGTATGCATTAACAATCCGTTCTCGAACATGTATTTTCTCATCTTCACGGCAAGTTGTTTTGATGGCGACTTGTCCGCCTTGGAATTCACGACTTCGTTTCCTATCATAAATCCCACCCCTCTAACGTCTCCCACTACTTTGCTTGCGTTACCGATCCTTTGGAATTCGGGAAGAAGTTTCGTTCCTAACCGTTCGACTCTCTCGAGAAGATTTGTTCTCTTTATGTAATCGACGCTTGCAGCCCCTGCTGCAGTTGCGAGGGGATTTCCCCGGTAGGTACCGAGATGAAAGCCTTCAGGAAGAGATTCGTCGTACTCCATCTTGTACGCTATGAGCGAAAGTGGAATCCCTGCTCCGACTGATTTCGAGACGCACATAATATCTGGAGATGTGCTTGTCACTTCACAGCCCCAAAACTTTCCGGTCCTTCCGAATCCCGTCTGCACTTCATCCACTATGAGCGGAATCTGATATCTGTTTGCGATTTCCCTCAAACCGGGAAGAAAATCCTCCGGAGGAACTATGTATCCGCCTTCGCCTTGAATAGGCTCAACTATTATTCCTGCGGGATCGTCCACCCCAGAATGTTCATCGGAAAGTAGGTGCTCTAAGTATCTTAGCACCAGTTTTCCTTCATCTCCCTTTTTCTCGACTGGAAACGGAAACCGATAGCTATAGGGGTACGGCAAATGGTAGAACCCGCTCCGAACCGTCCCAGAAAATTCCAGATAATGTCTGCTGGAAGTAGCGCCGACGATTCCCTGGTGTACTCCGTGGTAGGATCCGCTAAAGGCAATGATCGTTCTTTTTCTAGTTACATGTCGCGCTAAACTGATCGCAGCTTCACAGGCGTCGCCTCCAGTTACTGTAAAAAGCACCTTGGCTCGACCCCTTAGAGAACCGGGTAGGACCCCGTGGATTTTCTCCAGAAAATCAATCCTTGATGCTGTTGGGATCTCCATGGTGTGCCAAACTTTCTCAATTTGACCTTGAACGGCTTCGGTAACAGCAGGATTGTGGTGCCCTAAATTGAGGACGCATATTCCACTGAACCAATCAATGTACAGGTTTCCATCGACGTCTTTTATCGTCGCCCCGTTGGCAGAGTCGATCGCGAAAGGGAAAGCTTTTGGATAAATAACAGCGCGGGTTTCAAGCATAGCTTGTTTTGCTAAAACATCACGCGATTTAGGTCCAGGAGGGGTTACAACAATGTGCGGCGCTTCTTCGTAGCTTAATTCGAGCAACGAGCTAGAACCTCGTGGCAGGAAGTAGTGCACCCATGGCTATTAATCTTACAGAATTGCAAGATTAGACATACCAGATGTATCAAGCAAATACGGGAGAAATTGGCCCAAATACAATCCCACGAATTTATCCACCTTTGGGGAACGGGATTATGTCAGGATAATAATATTATAAATCGCCCCATCAGTCGCTTTGCCAATCGGCCTTAGAATGTATTGCACAGGATGCGGCAAGGAGTACCTATCACCGGAGGATTCATTTTGCCGGTACTGCGGGAAACCGAAATTTACTCTTCCAGAAACGAAGCAAAATTCTATTCGTAAGGCTCCTGCTCTTGCACAACTAAAACAATCAACGAATAAGCTAGTCCGAAGGGTTCGGGCAGCGAATCTGTCAAAGTCCACTTTAACAAAGAGGTTCCCCAAGCAAATCACTCAAAAAAAATTTCTGACGGAATTGGACTCTAAAGATCTAGCGAAGTACCTTGAGGGAAAATTCAGACCGGAAGGATTTGAAACGACGACAAATGGTGCGTGCGAAGATCTTTACATTGAAATCGCAAAGCGCGGATCCCAAAAAATCACATCCGGCCTTGTGCAACCCGTGACTCTTCGGGTTCAGGTTGATTCGGATTCGACCACCGTTACCCTTGGTAGGGCAAGGTGGGGAGACAAGGCAGCGTTGCAAAAATTCGGTTCGATTGTCTTTTTTCCCTTGACGTTCACTCGCTCCTCTGGCATTGTGCCTGACAAAACCCCGGAAAAGATTTGGATGGCCATTGATCAGTTCATCGTTTCGAGAGAAGCCGGAGCAGTTGAAGAAATCGTAATGGAGGGGTATGGTCAGGCCGTGGATCCTAGATACTTCGGAGGACGGATTGCCGAAATCGGGATTTTCGAGAGCCGATTGGAGAGCACTCTGCAGGGTCACTCCCGACATCTGGGGGTAACCGGGGAACCGGGGATCGGCAAATCTTCCACCTTAAGGAAATTCGAGGAGCTGGCAATAAATCAGGGATGTCTTTCGGTTAGACGCGAGCTTGATACTACAATTTCATCCGTTGGTGATCTATCGAATTTCCTCCTTGAAGCTTTCAGATCGGAGTGTTATGAAAGGCTTGCACGCAGGGCCGAGACTTGGGACAAGACAAAGGACTTTTTCAGGAACCGGTCTATTTCAATCTCGGCACCTCTACTTGGATCGGTATCATTAGGTACCCCTACAGTATCGTCAAATTCTGCTCTCCAGGAGAGTTTCTTCAAAGAAGCAATGAGACTCTGGACTCAGCTGAAAAAGGCAGGGGTCCCCTGCGTTGTTTTCTTTCTGGATGAAGGAGATCAACTACAATTGGTTGAAGGCGGCTGGAGATTTTTGAAATCGGCGTTTACACGTCTGTCTGAAGCAGGTGGAAAATTCATGCTTGTAGTTGCGGGAAGTCGTGATTTTCTAAAACCGGTCTTGATCTCCACATCTGGTTCTGCTCGTTCTGAGACTGCTGGAACCATCTCGCCCATCGAACGATTCTTGCAACCCGTCTCCCTGAGAGCCATGAATCTAGAAGAGATAAGGGAAGTCCTTTCCAAGGCACTAGCGCCGGTGGGAAAACATTTGACGGACAAAGCAATAAAAAGAATAT
>JAPCJV010000306.1 GCA_027886785.1 Nitrososphaerota archaeon
CGAGGTGTACCTGAAAGATATCTCCCAAGAATTCCTCGACAAAGGGATGAATAACATCAGAAAGAGCTTTGACGAGCTTGTTTTGTTTCACAAAACCAAGGCCGATAAAGAAATTTCCAGGATCAAGGAGCAGGATGGTGTTACACTTTCGGCGGAACAGGCAGAGCAAGTTAGGGCGAAGCTAAAGCCGACGTACGACGAGAAGCGCGTTTCGGAGATTCTGGCAAGGATCCACCCGACAGAAGGATTCGAACCCTTCAAAGATGTAGACCTGGTGGTGGAAGCCATAATCGAGGAGATAAATGAAAAGAAAAAATTGTTCAGGGAACTCGATCAGGTCGCGCAAAAGGCGGTGCTTGCGACGAACACTTCCACCCTTTCAATTACGCAGATTGCTTCCGTAACCAAAAGGAGAGACAGGGTAGTGGGAACTCACTTTTTCAACCCTCCAGTCACTCTCCCCCTCGTGGAGGTTATCCCTGGACTAGAGACGAGCGATGACACGCTCAGCGACACTATTGACTTTCTTTCAGGACTGCGGAATTTTCGCTATCCAATGCAGCCGATCAGAGTGAAAGAGGTCCCCGGGTTTCTCGTAAACCGAGTGCTCGGAGCAATGTGGAACGAGGCTTTTGCTCTATACGAGGAGGGAGTTGCCTCCATGCGCGACATCGATCAGGCTATGAAAACAGGTGCAGGAATGCCCATGGGGCCGTTTGAATTAGCCGATCTGGTGGGCATTGATGTACTCTATCACGTGGAAGAGTCGATCAAACAGATGGAGGGTAGTTTCCTTGTACCCCGACCCACGCAAATTGTGAAGAAAATGTTCTATTCCGGGCGCTTTGGCAAAAAGACTGGGAAGGGCTTTTACAACTATTCCTAGTCATCTTCATGAAAAAATATACTCGTGAATATTTCGTGAATAGAGACGGGTAAACGGTACCGTTTAAATTCCGGGAAGACCAATTGGTAATGAATGCACAAGAGGTTAATCATTATCGGGTCAGGCCCGGCGGGCTTGACAGCTGCGATTTACTCTGGTAGGGCAAACCTCAGCCCCCTGGTCCTTGCAGGCACCCAGTCTGGAGGACAGTTGATGATTACCACTGACGTAGATAATTATCCTGGATTCCCGCAGGGCATACAAGGTCCTGAATTAATGGAGCGCTTCCGCGAGCAGTCCGAGAGATTTGGCGCGGAAATAATTGATCGAGACGTTTCTTTTGTCGATTTCAGCCAGCGGCCGTTTCTGGTTCGATCTGGAGACGACCTGTATACCTGCGACGCCCTAATTATTGCGACCGGTGCGAACGCGAAGTGGATCGGACTAGAATCTGAACTCCGTCTTCGCGGAAGGGGAGTTTCTGCCTGTGCGACCTGCGACGCCTTTTTCTTCAAAGGCAAGAACGTTTTCGTAGTGGGAGGGGGAGATACCGCCATGGAAGAAGCCCTCTTCCTCGCTAAATTTGCATCAAAAGTGACTGTAGTTCATCGAAGGGATGCCCTGCGCGCCTCGAAGATTATGCAGGAGAGAGCAATGGCAAACCCCAAGATCTCGTTCCTGTGGAATTCCGTTGTGACAAATGTCGTGGGCGACGACCACGTTACCGCATTAGAAATAGAGAACGTCTTGGATGGCTCGAGGAAAACGGTTCCCGCGGATGGGCTGTTTATCGCGATCGGACACGCTCCGTCTACGATTCTATTCCAGGGGCAGCTCGAGACGAACGATCAAGGGTACATCGTGGTGAGGAATTTTACTAATACGAGCGTCGAAGGGGTCTTCGCGTCAGGCGACGTAAAGGATTCCAGATACAGGCAAGCGGTGACTGCCGCCGGGTCCGGTTGCGAAGCCGCGCTCGATGCAGAAAAATATCTCACCGAACATCATGGAGAAACGATCAGCGAAAGAAATATTCGAAATCCCGAAATAACTCGCTAAGCTTTGCACTAACAAGTCTTAATATGATTCAAGGTTCCGATTCGATCAGAGTTTTCTGGGGCCGAAAGTAGATCTTTGCCAAATAATGATAATTTTGAATTTATCAAAACGAAAAAGGAAGAGAGCGCCTTCCTAATTACTTTGGACAACCCACCGGTAAATGCTCTAAATTTGCGGATGCTAGGAGAGCTTTCTACCGGAATCAGACTGGGAAACAAAGATCCGGAGATTCGTGGGATCGTCATAACTGGCTCGGGGAATAATGCTTTTTGCGCGGGAGCGGATCTGAAAATGATGCAGGGATTCAGTCCCGAAGATGCGACCAAAATTGTTGAAACTGGTCATCAGACTTTTTTTGATGTCCAAGAATCGGAAAAACCCGTCCTTGCTGCAATAAACGGTCTTAGTCTAGGAGGCGGTAACGAACTTGCCTTGGCTTGTGACATCCGGTTTGCATCGGATCGTGCCAGGTTTGGACAGCCCGAAGTTACTTTGGGTCTGATTCCCGCCTGGGGAGGAACCCAGAGATTGAGTCGCCTTGTCGGCGAGGGAAAGGCGAAGGAATTAATTTTTTCAGGGCAGATCATCAACGCACAGGAGGCTCTTAGGATCGGGCTCGTAAACAAGATTGTGCCTGACGGGGAGGAGCTGAGAGTTGCGACCGACTATGTGCGAATGCTCGCATCGAAAGTTTCTCCGTTTGCCTTGTCGCGGGCAAAGCTAGCGATCAACAGGGGACTCGAGACCTCTTCTTTGAGGGATGCGGTGAAATATGAGGTGGCCGCGATTCAGGAACTGGCGAAGAGTGCCGATCTTCGGGAAGGAGTCCAAGCTTTCTTGGAAAAAAGGCCCCCTCAATTCAAGGGAAAGTAAAGTTCGTCGAGGTAGGAGAGTTTGACTGTCAGTCTTCATTTGTCTCGAGGAACCGACCCGATTTACGATTACACGCTTCCTCCGAAATACGAGCTCTTTCGGAAAGCACTCAGAGAGTTCCTCCGCACCGAAATCGCGGACTCTGTGGAATATTTTGACAAGATGGAAATGTTTCCGGAAGAGAACCTCCGGAAATTTGCGCGGAACGGGTACCTGGGAATCCCGGTGCCTCTGAAATACGAAGGCGCAGAACTGGGAGAGTTCGGATACGGCCTGGCCGTGCAGGAAATTGGAAAAGTGTGCTCAGGGCACGGCACAATCATAGGTGCACACACTGGATTATGCGCGGTGCCGATTTGGCTCTTCGGCAACGAGGACCAGAAAAAGCACTTCCTGGGCGATCTTGCCTCAGGGAGAAAGCTGGGAGCTTTCGGCCTCACCGAACCGGGTGCCGGGAGCGATGCTGCAAACATTCGGACAACGGCAACAAAGAGCGGCGATCATTTCCTGCTGAATGGTACAAAGCAATTCATCACAAACGGTGACAGGGCGGA
>JAPCJV010000307.1 GCA_027886785.1 Nitrososphaerota archaeon
ATTTTACGCAGTCGCAAATTGCTGAAGCTCTGGGGATTACACAGCCCGCCGTTTCAAAATATTTTTGGGAAAAGAGAGGCCGGGCGATTGATTTCGATCATAAAGAAGATGTGAAGGATATGGCGAATATAGTCACTGAAGGGATCGCTACCAGAAAACTAAGCAGAATTCAGGTGGCGAATATGATCAAGGAAATTTGCGATTATGTGATGCGTTCCGGCTACATGTGCGATCTCCATTTTGAGGTGGATCCTGAAATCAAGAATTCGAACTGCAAGATTTGCATGGAACCTCAGACCTCCAGCTTTTAGATTCTGAGCTTTTCTCGAATATTTTGATGGATGCGTTAGACGAGCCTGAGAGAAGGCTTCTAATACTGTAGTGGCTGCTCCGTAGGGCGGATGCCTGAACTAAGAAAGGATTACTTCACGAAAAAACTCGTCTTAGTTTCTGAGGAAAGGGGTAAACGTCCTTCTGAATACTCTGGTTTTCATCACGAGCATCCCACTGGACGTGACAATTGTCCTTTTTGTCCCGGAAATGAAGAAATGACTCCTCCAGCGGATCTTGTGCTGGTCTCCAAGGAAAACACTCTCCTGAAGCTTGCTGATTCCGACGCTGAGAGAGTACATGAGTGGGTGGTGAGATATTTTCCGAACAGCTTCCCAGCAGTTTCTCCCGATTCGGAACCTAGATACAGTGACTATCCTCTCCAAGGCGAGCCTGCCTTCGGATATCACCACGTAATGGTGGTGAGTCCAGATCACTTTGCTACTTTCAGTACGCTGCCGCAAGAACAATGGATCTACGTCCTTGCAACTCTGCAGGATCGAGTAAGGTGGCTGTACTCGAAGAAAACTGTCGGTTATGTGTCAGTTTTTGTAAATAACGGTTTTGAAGCGGGGGCTTCTTTTTCCCACCCGCATCTGCAGACGCTCACCCTGAACAAACTTCCACCTTCGATTGAGGAAGAGGCTGAGTCAGTCCACGATTCCATTTCGGAGCTTGGGGTATGCCCCATGTGCAAGGTAGTAAATCTGGAAGCAAACGGGCCGAGGCTCATTTTATCCACGGAGAACTTTGTCGCTTTTACTCCGTGGGCTTCTCCTCACGCGTATGAGTACTGGATTTTCCCAAAAAGGCACGAGACCTCTTTCCTGAAGGTGTCGCAGAAAGAAATCCAAGATATGGCGACGATGTTGAGATCCACCCTCGGCGGATTGGACTCTGTCCTCAATGGTCCCTCCTACAACATCGCCTTTCACGTTTCCTCGGAGAAAAAGACAACAAAACAGATTCACTGGCACATCGAAGTGTATCCTCAGGTAGTCAAATGGGCGGGTCTAGAACTGGGAAGCGGAGTTTTCGTAAACCCCGTTTCCCCTGAAATGGCTGCTCGCCAATTGGGAGCTGCTGCTAGAAAAGAAATTTCTACTCTGATAGGAATAACCTAGCCAAAAAATAGTTTGGATCTGTTGTAAGCGATCTAAAAAATATCCTGAAGATTTTTTTCATCGATTAGTGAACAATGTAATCCTTTCCAGCGGGATAACTTTTGTACTGGAGAAAATTCTACCCTTCCGCGAAAAAGGTGCGAGATTTCTGAATCCGCTGATTAAGATCGAAAGTACGGAGCTTATTCCTAACAAGCTCAAGAAAAAGATCTCCGCGAAAATGAAAAATGTCATATCCGGGATTTCTGACGTAGAAAGTTCTAGCGGTCTTCGTTTTCCTCACTACTACGTTGAACCAGTTCTAACAGTGACCGTCTCGCAAAATAACATTGATGGTATGGGTGTGCTTTACGCTCGAACCATTCCGGTTGAAAAATTAGGCAAAGTAGAAATCGTCATCCAGCTCACCGCTCCACTGTTGCTATTTGCAACGAAAACGACCATGAGGTTGATCCTCGCGCACGAATTTCTCCATTATCTAGAGTTGATCAGAATGTTTACCAAGGGATATATCACATCGCAAATTGTCTCTGATTCGATTTACGAGGAGTTGTTCACCGACACTGCTCGGACTCTCGAACCGCAAAAAGTGTTCAAAACCAAGAAACTGGTGAGAGATCTTCACAAGAAATTGAGTAGCGGTCTTTGCGATGATAAATTGAATGAAAAATGCAGAGTAAACTGGATAGAGAAAGGATTTCCTCTGGCCCGCATACCAATGAGTAGAAATCAAATACATGTTTCAATGGGCGCGGTGCTTAACTCGACTTTTGATCCACTAGTGGTCAGTTTTCTGAGAGGACTCGACCGAACTCAGATCTCCCGAAACTAGAAAACATATTAGCAATCTGCGGTTTTGATCTACTCAATCTGGAATCCTCGTTTGCTCTATCCTTTCTCGATCTTCTCAAGGGTGCGTTGGCATGCGTAATTTATCCCAGGCCGAAGTCTCTTCGGTAACAAAGACGATCGAACCTATCGCGGATGCAGACGAAATAATCGCGGTCTGCGCTTATGGATCTCAAGTCGCAGGTTACGCAAAACCCAAAAGCGATTATGATTTGATTCTGGTGAAGAATCCCTTCTATCAAAGAATCAAGTACTTCTATTTGAAGGGGGAAACGGATTGCTCGGTGCTCGTCGTTCATCCAAGGGCGATCGAAAACGATTGCAGAAAGTCCTCCCTGGGAGAATTTGTAAGCGGCAGATTGCTCAACCCGTTTTTTCCTATCGTCGGAGACGACTTCCTGAGAGAACTAGAAATCGCGTACAAGAAAAGAATCATTCTGGAAGGACTTTCCCAGGCGCATACCGAGTATGCAGATTATGCAGCCGAAATTATTTTCCCGCTCCGATATTTTCTTTTTCAAAAACTGAAAAAGCGCGCCGCCATCTACCCGCCTGTCATTTACAGTTATTCTAGGACATATTCAGATGAATTGCGTGAGGGGAATCTTTCGAGCTCGATTTCTGGGTTTGTGGCAGCGGCGAAGCAGCTTCAGGAAGAAAGGGTGATTTCCTTTGATGATGTCCTAAATGAAGTCAAGATTTCGCCTGATGCCTTTCGAGGCGGCTTGTCAGTCAGAATTGGAGCCGCCGCTTCTTACACTTCCAGGAGTTTGAAGCAATACGCGATTCACGGATATGCCGGCAGGGTAAACCCCAATGTCGTCGGCAGGGAAGTCATCTCAAAGATCTCGCGTTCCAGGAGGTCCGGCAAATTACCGGATAAGATCCAAAATCCCAAGGGCGATTGGAGAATCCCTTCCGGCAAGCTTTTCATTTCAAGCGTGAACTGGCTGCAAGATTTGGTCGAGTACTTTGGCATCGACCGGAAGTCTTTCAAGGTTACGGAGAA
>JAPCJV010000308.1 GCA_027886785.1 Nitrososphaerota archaeon
AAAATTGATCTTTTTGAAAAAGCAAGAGGCAGAAAAAATCTGGTCGGATCGTTGGACGGAAAAGGCAACGGGAGATCTCTGATGCTTACCGGACACATGGACACAGTTCCCTTCGGCAAGCTCGACAAATGGGAAGACAAAGATCCTTTGAGTGGCGAGGTGCGGGATGGGAAGCTCTACGGTCGAGGATCCTGCGACATGAAGTCCGGAATCGCATGTATGTCCAAAGCCGTTGAAGCGATACAGAAATCCGGAATGAATCTTCAAGGGAAAATTATCTTCGCGAGCGTCGTGGGGGAAGAAACCTTTGACCACGCACTGGGAACGAGCGCAGTTATTGAGAGAGGATACAAAGCTCATGCTGCGATTCTTACCGAACCCACCTCCCTGAACGTTCAACCGGTGTCCACGGGCGTCCTCCTCCTGCGAATCTCTATCGAAGGAAAAACTACCCATGCGACAGCGAGAGATCTAATGATTAGGGCGGGAGGCCTGGGGGATGAGATTGGAGTCAATGCTATCGAAAAGGGCGTCAAGGTGATCGAACTGCTCCAGGATCTGGAAGAACAGTGGGGAATCACCAAGAGGCACCCGCTTTTTGCCCCCGGGCACTTTACAATCCATCCCGGGGTGATCGATGGAGCTCCGCACGGTCACAGATACGTTGCGGTGGTCCCTGATTATTGCACAATTGATTATGCGATCATGTGGAACCCGTCGGAATCACAGGAAGCTATCCAGAACGAAATCGAGGACTATGTCATGAAGGGATCTCAGCTGGATACGTGGCTCTCCAAACATCCTCCGCAATTTGAGTGGATTGGATTCTGGCCGGCTGGGGAAATTTCGCCGGAACATCCTATTTGCAGGAGTTTGAGCCGAGGATATGAAAAGGTGCTGAATTCTAAACCAAAGATAAACGGATTCCCCGCCCCGGTGGATGCTCCTTTTTTGGATCAAGCAGGGATCCCCACAGTAATATTTGGTCCGGGAAACTTGCCGCAGGCTCATGCCGAAAATGAGTATATTGAGGTCGAGCAATTAATTAGAGCAACTAAGATTCTCGCACTGAGTGTAATGGACTGGTGCGGGATCGAACCGGCCTAATTTTTTGAACCCACCTAACGAATGGTAATCACGCTTAAATATAGTCGGGAGATCCGGCCTAACTTATGCATGATCTTAGACTCAAAAATGTAACATCCATTTCTACGATTGCAGTAGTAATCGTAGTGGTTGTCATAATAGTGGTTGGTGGCGTTGCGGGGTATTTACTTCTCGCTACAAGCAGTACATCGACCGGTAACACGACCAGTTCTCTTTCCACTTCATCGATCTCCTCGAGCTTATCGACTGCTGTTGCCAGTTCCCAATCTTCTACTGGGGCTACTTCATCAAGTGGACCCGAAACCGTGGTGTTCGGGGCGAGCTTATCTCTGACGGGAGGTGCGCAAGCTTTTGGTGTTGAAGACAATTGGACGCTGAATCAAGCTGTTAACTTCATCAATAACCGTGGAGGCATTCCCCTTAAGGACGGAAACCATGCGATGGTGAAATTGGTGGTTCTGGACGATCAGTCGAGTGACACAATTTCTCTGACCAACCTGAATACTCTTCTTTCGACTTACCACGCGAATGTATTGATGGGGCAGCTCGGAGTTGTGGACGATAAGGTAGCGGCGAATTTCGCCACCACCCATCAAGTTCCGATCATTGGTCCATACTATCTGGGTACGGCAAAGACATGCCCCACCTCAGATTGCTCGACTGCATGGACCTTCGGCACTTTCCACAACGAGACCAATGAGGCGCACGTTTTCTTAAACTGGTTCAAGACCGTAGACCCGCCATCAACGAGTCACAAAGTCACGATAGCCTTCTTTGAAGAAGCTGACGACTCTGCACAAGCAAACTACCAAGCGGGACTCGCGTACGCGCAACAATTGGGGTTCACTGTGTGTACCTGTTCTGACACAAACTTCCAGATCGGAAGCAATACGGAAATGCAGACTTTCCTCGGTGCGGCAAAGTCAGCGGGTGCAGATGCAGTTTTCGGCCTCCCCATTCCGTCTGACGGAGTGCTTATGATAAAC
The DNA here is from genome assembly GCA_027886785.1 of Nitrososphaerota archaeon. Next base: position 2,094 of record JAPCJV010000308.1, read on the forward strand.
ACCGCAAAGCAGATCGGGTACGAACCAAAGGCTTGGCTTCTTACGAGAGGGACAGCAGTTGCACCCTTTGCCCTTACTTCGCTCGGAGGTCTTGGCAACCTTACCAGCGGAGTCCTCTCTGCCTTCCCCTGGGAGCCGAATCTCCCCTACAACGCCAGCATATTGGGAACCACTCTGAGCAATGCTAACATTAGCGCGCAGTACGAGGCAGTGTTTCACCATCCACCACTTCTTGAAGGAGTGTACTGGACCGGTGTCGGAGTAGCTGCGAATGCGATCTCACAAGCCGCGAATCTGAGCAACGTTGCAATCCGTGCCGCATTGCGCTCCAATACGTACCAGACCTTTATGGGGCAGATGAGCTTCTCGCTGGGTGGTCAGTGGATTCAGTCCGATCAGTACATGTTGCTCATGCAGTGGCAGATCATACCCTTCGGAAATTCTACTCTCCCAGTGCTTCAGATTCTGGTTCCAACAAACGTAGCATCCACCAACTACCTCATCTATCCCTTCACTTTCTCGAACCAGCAAAAGGTGCCCTGGCCGCCGGCGGCTACTACGGCTTCCACAAGCTAGCGGCGCTCTAAAGTACGGTCGTGTCAAGTTGGGGCACGACCCAAACCGATTTTTTTCTGAAAGGAAACTAAACCGCAGCTATCTTTCTATGAAAATCTGTGATTTGTTGAAAGGCATCTCCCACTTTGAATAATGCAGTTTCATTCCAGTGCGCCGCGATCAACTGCAGCCCGGTAGGGAGACCGTGGGAAAAACCATTCGGCAAGGACATCGCCGGCAACCCCAAGAAGTTCATCGGATACGTGTTTTCTGAAAGCACTTGAAAAGCCGGATACTCCTTTCCCCGGATCGTGATCGTTTCTTGGTCTGTCTTAGGCGCAATGGAGGGAGCGGTCGGAGTGATGACAACGTCCAGGTCCTGCAATTTTCGAGAGGTCTCCTTAGTGATCATCGTTTTCAAACGCTGGGCTTTGAGATACTGCGTGGCCAGTATCCCATGGCCCAGCTCTATGAAAGAGCGCAGCACTTTGCCGTACAATTCTCGAGTCGATCTAAGCCAGGCATCGTGATAAGCGGAGGTCTCGGGAAGGGCGATTGCAAAAATCGCTGGCGTAATTTCATCCATGTAGGGGAGACTGAAATCACTTATTTTGGCTCCAAGTCCCTCCAACTTTGAAACGCTTTCATCAAAGTTA
>JAPCJV010000309.1 GCA_027886785.1 Nitrososphaerota archaeon
ACTCCGATAGACGTGAGAGCAAGATGAAGGGCCGCCGTACCAGATGAGCAGGTGATAGTATTTCTCGTTCCCTGCCAATTTGAAAACTCTGACTCGAACTCGACTATGTTTTTGCCTCTCCCCGAGATCCAGCCAGAAGCTACGGCTGATCTAACTCCTTCAATATCCTCATTGTTGATTGAGGGTACCGCTATAGGGATTCGCTCATCTTTGGTGACCAACATTTAGAGCGCGAAACAGTTAGTTGAAGAATCCTTACAAAGCTTTCCAACTCAAAAGCTTCCAAGTTTTACCAAAAATAAACCGATGCTTCAGGTGAAGCCCGCACAAGTTGAAAATTCTCATACTTAATTGGAGAGACACAAAGCATCCCGACGCCGGAGGATCGGAGCTTCATATGCAGGAAATTGGTTCTAGGTGGGCGAAAACGGGAAATCAGGTTTCTCTGTATTCCTCGTCGTTTTCCGGGGGATTAAGACAAGAGGAGATAGATGGAGTTGACATTCAGCGCATCGGTAACAAGTACACGGTTTACCCGAGTGCCCTAAGACGTTTGCTGTCCTCTCAAAGGAAGAATCAATTCGATGTTATTTTTGAGAGCATCAACACCGTGCCGTTTTTTAGTCCCCTGTTTACAAGATCCCCCGTTGTTGGGCAGATCTATTCGTTGGAAAACAAGAGCGTGCTCCTTCAAGAAATGAGTGCCCGGATGCTACCTATTGCTTCAGTCGCGTATGCGCTTTCTTCTGCTATTCCCGCGGTTTACAAAAATTGCGAGATCACTACTATTTCGAATGCGTCTAAAGAAGTGCTAGTCAGTAGGGGATTCACAAGCAAAAAGGTCCATGTGGCTTATCCAGGGATGTCGGATAGTTGGCCCTCAACCTTAACACTAACCCCAGATATCGATAGACCAAACCATTCGGTGGTTTATTTAGGCAGACTAAAGAAATACAAAGGGGTTCAAGACATACTTCGCGCCTTGCCCTTAATCAAGAGAGAGATCCATGACATCAAACTTCGGATAATTGGAAAGGGCGATTTTGAACCGACACTTAGAAACATGGTTGATTCTCTGGGGATTCAAGATCAAGTGGAGTTCTGCGGATTTGTTTCCGAAATAGAAAAAGCACGAATCCTGAAAGAATCATCGGTCTACATCTGCACCTCCCGAGATGAGGGAGGTTGGACAATTTCAGCGGTAGAGGCTATGTCGGCGGGCGTCCCCTTGCTAGTTACAAAATCTCAGTTGGACGTGCTAGATGGTGGCAAGACAGGCTGGTTGCTCGAAAATGAAGACCCGGCTCTTATCGCACAAAAAGTAATCCAAATGCTTCAGGATCGGTCATTATGGGCATCGCTGTCATCGAGTTCGCTGAGATATAGTAAGAATTTCAATTGGGACGGAACCGCATCCAAAACATTCGAGGCATTGAAAAAAGCTGCAGCCGCTCAGTAGCGGTGAATAATATACTGTGCAAAGACAAATAACTTAAGTCAAGTTTTGGAAGGGAGTATTTTCTAGCATTGGCTGACTCACTGGGCTTCGCAGTTGTTGGCGTTGGTTGGTTTGGCTCGAAACGGATCTCCGCTCTAAACAAAATCAAAGATGCCTCCATCCGGTGGATTGTAGACCTTGATAAAGAACGGGGGCAGGAAGCAGCACGAGAAGCTAATTCAAATTACACTTCCGATATTCATCGAGCACTCTCTGATCCGAACGTCGATTGTGTTTTAGTGTGTACTCCGAATATTCTGCATCCTGAAGTCGTAGTTGAGGCCCTAAAAAACGATAAACACGTCTTATGCGAGAAACCTCTCGCGAGAAACGTAAAAGAAGCACAATTAATGGTGGATGCCGCTAACCATTCGGCTGGTTTCTTAAAAACTGGTTCAAATCATCGCTACTTTCCAAATGTTGCGAAAGCATTTGAGCTGGTCAAGTCAAAGAGAATCGGTGAACCCATTTTCTTTAGGGGTTCAATCGGACATAACGGGGATCTTCTCAAGGGGAGATGGTTTTGGGACGCCAATGCTGCCGGAGGAGGTACTTTCCTGGATAACGGAAGCCATTTGCTTGATATCTGTCGGGAGCTTATGGGAGATTTTAACCATTGCATGGGTATGGTTAGTACTACTTTTTGGCCAGTCGCTCCTCTCGAGGATAATGGGTTTTCCTTGTATCGAAGTGCAGCTGGGAAGACCGCTCTAGTCCAATCCTCCTGGGTCGAGTGGTACGGATACATGTATTTCGAAATCTATGGATCTGAGGGATTCGTGATTGTGGATTCTCGAAGGGCTAACAAGACACTATTTGGTCTTAGAGGCGAGGAAAGCACTACGCTGTACGATTACTCGGATGTTCCGCCGCGGTCCCACGAGCTTGAAATTTCCGACTTTATGCGTCACGTTAGAAAAAATGAACAGCCCCGTCCGAGCGGTCAAGATGGATTGAGGGTCCTCCAAATGGTTCAAGCTCTTTACGATTCATCTCGAGATGGAAAAGAAATCGTCTTCTAAACTTATGATTTGCAACGATTTGTTCACTTTTCCGACGGTTATCGCTGTTCTTCGTGTTTGAGGTTTCGAAGCTGTGACGGTTTTCCTATTCGGACTGGACGGAGCTTCCGAAGAACAGATTCGCTCCGTAATGCAAAGGACAAACCTCCCTAACTTTGAGAAAGTCTTCAAAAAGGGAATTATTTCGGATCTATTATCCGTCTATCCCTATGTGACAGCGCCGGCTTGGACAACGATTTTCAGTGGAGTAAATCCCGGAAAACACGGAATTTTCGAGATGTACAAAATAGTCGGCAATAAGCTCAGACCCCAAAATATGAGAGATACAGATGTCCCGTTCTTATGGGACTATCTTTCATGGGCGGGAAAAAGAACGCTTGCGCTGGGCATTCCTTTCATTTACCCGGCTCCCACAATCAACGGAGTATTTGTAACGGGAAGATTCGTCCCGAAGCTTTCTTCCTATCCGGGGGTTGTAAAAGATCAATTTGACTTATCCGGATTTGAGTATGTCGAATTACCCACAGAACAAGGCATCGAAAATGTGATCTCTCGAGGGCCCAAAGAAACCTCAGAAAAAGCCCTTGAAGGACTAAAATTACGAATAAAGGGATCTCTAGCTCTGATTGACTCCGAGAAATGGGATATAGTAATCCTGGTAGACAATCTTCCCGATGAAGTTTTTCACATAAGTTACGATGATCCACATATCGTCGGGAGAATGTTTTCGCGCATCGACGACTTTCTAGGGAAGGTATTTGAAAGACTAGACAAAGATGA
>JAPCJV010000031.1 GCA_027886785.1 Nitrososphaerota archaeon
CAGATGGTTTGATTCTAGACTAGGGCTCTCTTACCCCTTTCTCCGTTCTGCACCCTCGTACTCAATCAATCCCTTTTATTGGTTGGGTGCCCTAACTGTTGTTGCCTTTGTTATTCAGGGGATAACAGGAATCATTATGATGCTCTACTACATTCCCGACCCGAACACTGCGTACTCCTCCACGCAGTACATTTTTCAGAACGTTTCCTATGGCAGATTTCTTGAAACGGTCCACCTGTACACGGCGTACGCGATGATCATGCTCGCATTCATGCACATGATGCGTGGATATTTCGTTTCCGTGCAAAAGAAACCAAGGGAGCTCATGTGGATTGTCGGAATGGCGATGGGATTCGTGACCCTGGGATTTGGATTTACTGGATACCTTCTCCCCTGGTCAGTGGTATCGAAATCGGCAACTGATGTAGGGATCGGAATGATCAATGCACTTCCTCCACCCGTTTCAAGCCTGATCAGTTTTCTGGTCGTGGGGGCGGGAGGGGATGCAACAGAGCTTTTAAGGTTCTACGACCTCCACGTCGTCGTGCTTCCAGCGGTACTCCTGGTCCTCCTTGCCCTAAAGATGTACATGCTCGAGGCAAATGGAATCTCCGAACCGGTGACCGGTGGCGAATTGACACCCAAGCAGAAGCGACTGATTCCCATTTTCCCCGATGTTTCTCTTTACCTCCTGGAGCTCGCGGCGATCTTTGGATCAGGCATGCTGTTGATATCAGCAGCTTTTCCGTTGAATTTGCCAGCGCAATTTTCGCCACAGGCGGCCGCCCAGACTACCCCTCAGCCCGATTGGTACTTTTTGTGGATCTACCAGATCCTCAAGATTTCTGTTTTCGAGGGAAAGGCGCTTCCTGTCGCCTTGACGATAGTCACTCTGATTTTTGTTGTATTGATCTTGCTCCCATTCCTCGATAGGAGTACTAAGAAAAGAATAGCAGAAAGGCCTGTGTACATCACCCTAGGAATAATATTTGTTGGAGAACTGATCACTCTCACTTACTGGGGGCTGATCACACCAGGTCAGATAATTCCGGTCGAACAGGCGGCACTTGTCCTCGGTGGCCTGGCTGTGATCATAGCGCTCGTTTCTCTCGGCTTGTTCAGGATGATCACGTCTAGAGCTAAGACACGCCTCCATACCGTCTCAGCTCCCAAATTAAGATCCACCGAAATCTGGAACGGGGTGGCGTTCACTGCGGTTGCAAGCTTTGGGGCTCTCACCATAGGTACCTCGATTGACGCGATTACAAAGCTGATCCTGGGTGGCGTGAATTTTTCCAATTTGAGCTACCTAACAGGCTCCCTCGCAGGTCTAGCAGTTTGCGTTATGGGAACGCTGTACTTGATCTACAGGTCGGACTTGGCAACAGGTTTGATCAGGAGAAGAGTGAAGGCCTTCGAAGTCGGATGGGAGGACGGAGAATGATCGTGTTTCCCACTAAACGAATCATAATACTTCTGCTGATTCTTCAGGGAGTATCCATCGTCCTGCTTTGGACTCTGGATGCCTTGAATCAAGTGAGCGAAGGAACTTTTGCACTTTTCCTTGCCGTTGATATGGTTTCTTTCGCCATAATCTCCTATGTTTACCGGAATGAGAAAGGAGGTCAGATGCCGAGTCGGAGATGGCTCGTTTTGGGAAGCGCACTCATCATCGCGTTATTATTCTCAAGTCTCGTGTTAATTTAATCGATCAACCGGTTAGGCAGTGTAATCAACCAGACGATTTGTAAGCATGATTTCCTACCTGCTTCCAAGCTGAACTGCGACCAACAAGAAGGAAGCTGCTATTAGACAACCCAGAAGCAACCAGTTATTGCTTTCTGTTGTTAGAGTTGGCTTATAGTAGATGTAAACAACCATTGCGAAAATTATCAGTTCGGAGCCAAGCAACGCCCCGAAGACACGCTGAAGAGAAACAAGATCCACAACCCACAAGTAAACAAGGATAGAAGCGGCCGCCGTGGCCAACAATGTGGCTACAGAATATCGAATAATGTCTTGGTCCGGTTTCACATTCATCTCTTCTGCGCTACAGTAAGACTTCTCATAATCCGAGCCATCGCAACAAACGACATAAAGAGGATGACGAAATTAATTAGGGCAGCTAAGGGGTTTATTGGTACTGTTGTGAGGGATCCGACGAGGTTAGCAAAGCAAACTGAACCTGCCATCAGCGGGATCATGAATAGCGCTGTTATAGGTCGATTTCTGAACGGGAGCATCATCGCACGCAGTGGAGATCTTATAGGAAGCCTCAGATTTTTCACACGGGGTAGCTTGCTTCTGAGAATGAACAACGAAACTATGGCAACGCTCACTGCAACTCCACCATTGACAACTATCGCCTGAGCATCGGGAATGATCTGTCCCGGGGTTAGATAACCCCAGACCGTCAGCGTCAGAACTTCGGCAATCATAATCAGACCGATTGTAGTGTATATAGGTCTCGACTTTGGATTCCTTTGAGATCCACGATCTATGAAGGGGAGGAGAGCCAGTCCGACACCGGCGGAAGTCACCGCGCCCAGGGCAAGGTATATCCCGTTCCCTTCGAAGGACTGTACCTTCAAAACCTGATACATCCACAGGAAATACCATTCAGGTTGCGCTACGTAACCTGACGCCGCTCCTGGAGTGTATTGCGCGGGAAGAGTAATTGGAAACAATGCTGCCGCTACAAAGATTGCGGCTAGAAACGTGGCTCCAATCATTGCAAAATAGAGATAAACGGTGGGGAACCACGGGACTTCATTGGACTCTTTTTTCGATTCCCCAACAGGTTTGGCGGCACCGTGAGCTTCGAACATGTACAACTTCAGGGCGAGGAGCGAAAGGAGACCCGCTGGAAGGACAATTATATGGAGATCGAAGAATCTAGTAAGCTCGGCCGCACCACTTCCGGACCCGGCAACTAAGAAAGTCAAGATCGGGCCGATTTGCGCAGGCAAGAAACTCAGCATTCCTATCGAGACATCGGTTGCGGACTTTGACACGACCGTCCAGGGGAGAAGGTATCCTGTAAGACCGAAACCCAAAACAGTCAATCCCATCAGCATCCCTATCACCCACATCATTTCCCGTGGTTTCTTCTGGACGCTGGCAAAATATCCCCGGAACAAGTGAAGAAATGTGAGCAAAATCATCGCATAGGCTCCGTAAAGATGCACTGTTTCGAGAAGCCAACCGAGCGGTACGGTTTTGATGATGAAGAGGGTTGAAGAGTAAGCCTGATCGGTTGTTGGCACGTAGTAGATCAACATCAGCAAACCGGTCAACACCTGGAGACCGAATGCAATCACGGTTAGGGCACCGAGCCAATATAGTGGATTCATGCTGTACCCGGGAACCGGCCGAAGAACGTTCGTCTGCAGTCCAAATCTATCCTTGAACCATTCAACGAATCTTCTTCCAGGGTTCTGGGTCAACTTGCTACTCTCCCTTGTCATGCGCCGGAGAAAACGGTCGCATCGGTAACGACGGTCCCACCCGCGAGGTCATTGTCCAAAACGCTCGCAGGATCGCTCGTTCCGGGAGGTCCATGCCCGAAGATGGTTGGTGCTCCCATCCCTATCGCGAAAATGTCTCCAGTCGAGCTGTCGAACCGCAAGGTCACCCGAGGAACTGGTCTTGGTGGTGGACCTCCGATCACTTTAGCTGCGTGAGCAAAGTCGTATTGACCGCCATGGCAGCAACAGTACCCTTGCGATGCGGCTGATTTGAAAGATTGGTTGCAGGGAGGTGATGCTCCGGTAGGAAGTGCGTCATAAATGCACCCGAGATGCTGACAAATGTTGCTGAAAGCAACAATGTCGCTGTCGGGGCCCACTCCATTCTCAGCTTGCACCCCCAACTTCACCAGAACACTAGGCGTCTCCACGAGAGGATAATTGAAGTTCAAAGGTTTCATGGGATCAAGTGTTGAGATGTTCGTAATTTTTACTACAGGCCACTTCAAAGGAACATTTGATGTTACGCCCGCGTTCGGCGCGGGAACGAACAATAAAATTCTGAACATGCTTGCGAATGAACCGACGGTTGCCAAACCTCCGAGAGTCAAAACGAGCTTTAGGAAGTTCCTCTTGCTTCCGTCAGGGTCGACTTTGTCTTTCGTGATCCCTTCTTTATCGCCTGATTCCATCTTCCTTCACACCATAGCTGAATTATCCGCGAAACCCATCCTAGCCATCAACAAAAGTCCAACAGCCAGTCCGAGCAGAACTAAAACAAAGGTCACCACTGCTGCAGTCGGGAGATCAAAGGCGAAGCTTATCGACGCCGAAGTAGTTGTGGATGAAGTTTGTGTAGTATTACCGGATGTTGTAACACCATAGGACGCAGTTCGGATTAACATTCCAAATAGAATGAATAATGTGAGCGCAATCACTGTAGCTGAAGCTTTCGTCAAGATTGACTTTGCCCCTCCCTATGTTTAGGAGAGATCGTGGATGCTACATGCTGAAGAAATGCGAGATTCAGATGTATTGGTGCTTCAATTGTAAGAAGCAGGAATGAATAAACCAAGACTGTCAACTCCGCCATGATCACCACATAAGAGACTCCACCGACCGTGACGGTGATCACACCATCCCCACCTGCGATAGATATTGCGGCAAGTCCCAAAAGCGAATAAACTACCCTTTGAGGAACCCACGATCGCGATTCCGAATTGTTCAATGCCGATCCTTCTAGAACCGAAAGCACTACCATCCCGAGGACGAGCGCTACTGTTAGGGCAGCGAGTCCAACATGCAACACGACAGCGAAGGCATACAGAGAAATCGTTTCTACAGCCGTACCTGCAATGATCGTGAAAGATAACGCGACGAGTGCTAGATACGCCATAATAATGGACGGAGGATTTCGTTCGTCTGTCCTCGAAGCTTTCGCTGACTTTGTTATCTTTGCCAATGAGTATCCGGTGATGGGCATCGCGACTCCGATAGTGGAAATCATTGTGAGATTCGTGATCAAGATTTGATCGCTGCTTGAATTGTTGCCCAAGAATGCGAAGCCCGTTGCACCTGAAGCTACTGTAATGAAAAAGAGCGCCAGATTGGAATACCCAATGCGTTTTTGATTCTGAAGGATGGCAAGGAATCCAACGATCGCTGAGCATAACGCCAATGCGGACGCAAGGACGCCGTGCACAATGAGCTCGGGAGTGGCAATGGTGGCCCCGCGAACCTCAGTAGCAAGCCACACTCCAACGACGTATGTGAGGACGAGAAAGACAGCTTGGACATAGATGAAGTACAGAATCTGTCTCGCGCGTTGCCGATCTTTCATAGAGTTCCTATCCTCTGAGACAGATTGAACAGTCAAGTCATTCTCTTCCCCGTCGACTCACAAGTTCAGTAATCCGGACGGCTCTCACGATCTTGAGAGTAGCATAATACGAAAGGAATAGAGCGAGCATGAAAAGGATCGACATCACCCACCCGCCTATCAACGTCGCACTCCCCGATTGTCTACCACCACCGGTAGTGAGGAAGAGCATCCCGCCGGCAGTCGCGATGACCAGTGATACAACAGCTCCCAGGCTGAACAATGCTACCTTCCTCATTGCATAAAGAAAACCAACCACCATAACGACGAAAGTAAATGCGAAGTTTAGAATGGACAGAACCATATGCACAATATTAGAGAAATCGCCAATGCCAATTGTGTTGACCCCCGAAGTCACGAAAATGTTGACGTACATGCCCGTTATGTACAGGAAAAGATAGACGACAAAATTCGCGTAGCAGAGCCAGAGAGTCAGGCGAAGGCCTCTGAGACCGAGAGTCCCGATCTCTTCACCCTGCATAGAGGTTCTGGGTTGTTGAACTTCCAATGTTTATCTTACAACCAGTGGTTGCTGCAGAGGCCCTGCAAACTTTATCCGGACATCTTCCCTGACAATGAATATTCTACTCAAGAATGTCAAGATCACGGCAAGAAGAAAAACTGAAGCCATAATGAAAGTAGAAATGCCGGCAGATTCTGCATCGCTTATTGAGGAAGCCGAGTAGTAAATGAACAGGGGGCCTGCGACAAAGCCGACCAATCTCGAGCTAATCGCGCCAATGTGCAAATACACGACTTTAGGCAATTTGACTCTTCTCGCCAAGATGATCACAGGGATGCTCATGCTCGTGCTAAGCACTGCGAAAGCGACGTGAGCAAAAAGTGATGGTGCAGCGAAAAACTGCAAGAAGATGCTCGAGAAATCCGCTTGGAGGGAGCTCGGCACCGCATAATAGTAATTAACGAACATACCAGCTGCAATTGTCGCCCAGTAAAAGGCAAATTGCAGGTATAAGAAACGGAAAATTAGGTGTAGAGTCTTTGAAAGTTTCTCGTTTTCAGATAAGATGACTGTCAACTTTGCTTAATCCTCAGAGAGCTTAGAGTTCAAAGTTAGACGAATGGACCTGAAATGATGCAAGTAGGGGTAGCCACTACACGAAAGATTGGTAAAACTTGACATTATTCGCAAGTGCCGCGGATTTTGCAGAGGGATAAGACTTATCCCGTATCAGTTCGGGATTTTGGATTTCTAGTTTTCAATAGATTCCAATCAACGATCATTAAGTTACTGAAAAATCCCTTTTGATTCACTCAATAGTCTCTAACCACAATCCCGAATACAATCGGGATGTGAGATAAATGGTAGAACATTCTAGATCTATGAATGATCTAGGGGACTCTAATTCTGCTATACAAAGTGGAGATTTGTCTAAAGCACAATCCAACGAATAAGTTTGAAATAAACTGTTGGATCGATAAAATACCGGAGTCCAAGTATCATCTGTTCCGTCTGGTCGAAGAACACTTGCAATCTAAATCCCTGGCCGGATTCAAGGTTATCAGGATTCGACCAATTAGGTTCCATTAGAACAAAAAACGAGAAATTCACTTCTCTCAAAATTTCAATTCTAAGATTCAATAAATTGCCGGCGAACATCATGGATGGGCTGATCTATTTCTCGACCTTGTCAGTTCCCTCTTGTCTGGAAGGAATTTCAAAAACGAGAATCGTGGCATCAATTAAATACTGCCAATCAACGCACTGAACTTACGTTGTTGGTGTGATTGAAAGTAGAAGACAGAGACGCAGTAAGCGGAGTAATGACGAAGACAGTTTTTACTCTCCCCCCCAGCAGAAAGACCATTGACGCATTGGACGCCATGGTCAAGAATGACATAGGTGCCGTCGTGGTTACGGAGCGCGGAAAGATCACTGGGATAATCACAGAACGAGATATCGTCCGAGAGATCACAAAGAGTTTTGACTATCTCGACAGGAAATTGCTCGAGACATCCAAGCGAACCGTCATCACCGTCGAGCCGACCACGCCGCTCTGGGAGGCTTTTGCTCTTATGCTCAAAAACAAGATCAGAAGACTTCCGGTACTTAAGAACGGCAAGCTTGTTGGAATAGTAACGGAAAGAGATCTTTTCAAGTGGGCGGTAAAGGTGGCTTACGAACCTAATATTCCCGAGGATTTGAGAAAGCTCATAGCTCAAAATTCGTGATGATGAGCGATCGTACGATGGCATCGAGCACCAAAAGTGCCTGGCTTTTCTCAGCGGCTCATTTCTTTATTCGGAGTTTGCCAAGGGCGAGCGGTTTCATGACCAAATCCCATGGGGTAACTACTCCCTTTTCGCAGACTAGGCACTCATCCGTCATTTTTCCCATGATTTCGGAAGCTTCTCCAATGCTCATATTTTTTGGGACAAATTGAGGTTGCACCGCATCTATCTCGCCAAGTTTGATTTCCAGAAGCGATTTGGGTTTTTTGGCGGCCAGAGCGATCCGAGAAGTGCTGAAAATGTATCCGATCATCCTCCTGTCCGTAACCAAGGTTTTTCTGCCATCCACAAAGACTCTGCGAAACTTGCGAGTAAACATTTCCTCAAGTACGGCGACAATACGAGTATCGGGGGGCAAAGAGAAAATGGACGAAGCAACCTCCCCAATAGTCAGATCAGTGCTGATCAGTTTCTTCCCGTAAAGACCGAGAAGATCTCTCAAGCTAGCAAAGCCACCGAGCTTATTCGACTCCACCCACGTGAAACCAAATTTTGTTTTCCGGAAAACCCGAAGCAAAGCCGCAATATCCTCCAACATGTCGATCGTGGATAATTCCTGAGAAGCTTTCTCGCACGGCAACTCGAGAAACTTTCCGTAATCCTCTGGATCTGTTTGGAGGAGTTTTTTCAGACAGGAATATCCAAAGACCGCAAACCTCTTTTTCTGCCTAGCCTTGAATCCTATTGGAAGAGCATCGATTTGGTGGAATCGAAGCAAAGAGACCGCCAAGAGCATCTGCGTGCCAGGTTCTAGGACTGGGTACGTCCTAGTGAAAATCTGGGGCAGAGCATCCTCGATCTTCATCAGTCACTTCCTCGAATGTGTCACCTTTTAGCATTTCCCGGTTTGCTCGGTCGAAAGTTCTTGGGGAAATTTTGATTAGTGTAGTTTCATCGTAAAATGCCGTGATCCAGCTTCAGTTCACCGTGTCTCCAGAGACGTGGATCGCGGATCTTTGCCGGGAAGAGTCGGCGACGGTAAAGATTCTAAGCATGAAAGTCGATGAATCTCGGAATTATGTCACTCATTTTGTGGAGATTACCTCTTCCAAAACGAGCGCGGAAGATCTTACGAGGGAATTACGAAAGTTGGATGACGTCATGGAGACAGATGTTGCAGATGTGGGTGCAAACAGAATCGTTGGAGCTGTTACGAGCAATGACTGCGCCGTGTGTTCTGTAATAATGAAATCCAAAACCGGATATTTTGTCGGGCCCGCAACGACGGAAACGGATTGTCAGATCAACTACAAATTATTCCTCAACGGTGAAGGTATTCCCGGATTCCTCCAGTCCCTCCATGACAAAGGGATCTTGTATAAGATTTCGGAGATTGCAAAAATGACCCCGGAAAGGGCTCTCACTTCAAAGCAGGAACGAGTGCTCAAATCCGCTTTGGAGATGGGCTATTACGAATTTCCCAAACGGATCTCTACAGAAAAGCTTTCCAAGGCTCTTGGTCTCGCGCCGAGCACGATTTCAGAGATATTGAGACGCGCGGAGCGGAGAATTATCAGCGGCTATTTCAAATCGGCATAATCGTTCTTGAATAGATCTTATGGTATCGACCAATTTCTCTTAAGGATAAAAAATCAGCGCATCAGTGGTGAGTAGGATGGATTCATAACCTCCAATCTCCAATAATTCCAAAAAGAGATTGCTCTAATATTTAGCTTTTTTTTCCTCTTCTAATTATTCGAAAGCATATCAAGAATGAAAGGTACCAAAATTTCTCCGGATTTGATCATGAGTAATGGATTTGGTGTACAGATTCCGGATTCACACGTATCAGTTCGGGAGATGGAATAAGTGAATAGCCGTCGAAGCTGGTAGAAAGGATTAGATCGTGGATGCAGGCCGCAGTATCTCTTGAGAAGACCGGTGCCAAAAGACTTTGTGAGCACATTCTGGGACTGGATTCAGAAATTTTGTTTACAAGCATAATCAGCAGGGATGGGGACGAGATCGCGTCTGCCTCGAAGCCTTCTGTCCCCCTTCTGATAGGGATGGCGCCTCAATTGAGAGAAACTTACACCGCAGCGGCCAACACGATCGTGGGTTTGTTCAAACGAGCCGAGCTACTTCTGGGAGAATTGGCATTTATCGTCGGGTCTTACAAAGCCTTGAATGTAGTAATTGTCAATCTTGGAGAAAAAAATAATGCGATGGCGGTACTTGTTACGACAAAGGATCTCGATTCAAAGAACGTGACTTATCAAATTTCTAGAGTCACAAGAAATCTAGTCTGAAGCTAAGATTAGACATGGCTTTTCAGCACTGTGATACCACCAGAATAATTGAGGCTGTAGACCGTGGACTGGATAATTTTGGGAAAGGTATGAAGGAGGTGGTATATTTCAAATTGATTCAA
>JAPCJV010000310.1 GCA_027886785.1 Nitrososphaerota archaeon
AAACAGCTGTGGGGATTCTAACGCAGCGGAAGCGAAACTACGGCCGATTCCCTGACAGACTTTGCGGAGGCGATCCCAATCTCCACCGCCGCCCTTCCGTCCTTGGCGTTGGATCTAGGCGTCCTTTCATTCTGGACGCAATCCACAAAGTCCGCGACTTCATCCCGGTACGCCTGGTCGAATCGCTGGTAATATGAATCCGAGAAATCATTCGACCTGTTTTCCCTCGTGAAAATATGACACTCACTCTTGTTGCCGATGGAGGTGAGAATGTCTGCCTCGGTTCCGATGACCTCGACCCTTGTATCATAGCCGTACAAAGTGTGCGCACAAGAGTCCACATGACCAATGGCATCGTTAGACAAAGTGAATGACACAACGACCGTGTCGTAGTTCCCGACCCGCGATCTATTTGGCATCATCGTGGCTTTTCCCATTGCGAACAGGCTCTTCATTTCAGATCCGGAGATCCATCTTAGGATGTCGAAATCGTGACTGCAGGTATCGTTGAAAATTCCGCCGCTCAGTTTCGGATCGTCCTCCCAGGAAGCGATCGAGCCCGGCGGATCCCTTGTTTTGGAAGTAATCAGCAAAATTCTTCCGAGGGTACCGGAATGGATCGCGTCCCTGACGCGCATCAGGCTGGGATCGAATCTTCTTTGAAAACCCATCTGAAAAACCACATGACTTTTTTCTGCAGCTTGTACCAGTTGGTCTGCATCGTCGAGAGTTACGCACAACGGCTTTTCGCAGAATACGCTTTTCCCTGCTTCGAGCGCGGCGGTCACCAGTTCGAGCTTTGCGAAACTCGGTGTGGCAATAATGACGGCCTCGACCTTATCGTCGCTTAACAGCTGCCTGTAATCGGAATAAGTGTCACTAACACCCAACTCTCTTCCGACCTTTTGAGCGAGAGCCAGATTCAAATCAGAAATACCCACGAGGCGAGCGTTCGGTATCCGCGTACGCAGATTTGTAGCATGGGTCTTCCCCATCAGACCCACTCCGATTACTCCTATGCCCAGTTGCCTCTGCGTTGTTCCGCGAGATGCAGTACTCATTGTCAACGGGCTCCACAGGGTCAAAAAATAAGCCTATTCCACACCGAGAAAAAAATAGGAATCAATCTCCGATCCGAAGGAAAGGCCAAAGTTAGGTCAGTTTCGTAACATTCTGACATTGGATTTAGACAGAAATTTCAGAAAGTCTTTGTCGAAAGTCCACACCGTCCCGCCATACTTCTTTACTGTGGATGCGATCAAAGCGTCTAAAGCGTGCACGCTGACCGGTTTCATTTGGGCTGCATTTTCAGCATCTATCTTCATCAGCGGGGCAATCTCGATCCGAGTTGGCTTTAAGAACTCTTCATAGATTTCAGGGGTTCTATTAGCTATCGAGTATCCCCACATTATTTGAAAGTGCGTAATTGAGGATACGTAGAATTGATCTCCCTTTGCGAAGTGCTTAACGATTTCTTCGGTTAAGGTGGAAAGCTTGTCGTCACTTAACACTGATGTGTCTAGAAAGATTTTCAATCAGCGCAGCCTCTGCAAGTTTTACTGCCTTTCTTATTTTCGGTATGTCTCTGGAGTATGCTTTTATCGCTCGTCGAATGTCGTCGAAATCCTCCTTCGTGTTGCTTGAAGAAGATTTCCTCAGGACTATCGCGTCTTCGGATTCTTCAAAGACCACGGTGTCTCCCGGCTTTATTCCTTTCTTTTCTGCGAGTTTTTTGGGGAGAGTCACCTGACGCTTCCTCGTGACTTGGTATTGTTTCAAGAAAAGACTACTTTCTAAAGTAGGACTATTGAGTTTGATAAATATATTGGAGCTGCGGAAAGGCTAAAACGAGGTTAAGTTCTCCAACTTGGGGAAAGCACTCGGTCTACTTGAGAATCTGATCTCTTAAGTTTTCCAAATCAGCGGCAAACAGCTCTGCCTCTATGATATAGGCAAGACCCTTTGGCAAACTGCTGGGTCTGGTCTATCGCGGAGACGCGGCGTTCAAAGTGGTAGTAGCCGGATGTCAGCCAAGACCGTTATACTGCCTTAGGGCTTGCCCTTCAGATTATCGCCAATCCATAATAACTCTCGACTGTTCCCAAACGCTCGAGAGATCCTACATGAAGATGACCGAAGGACAAGTGAGCGAATTTTTATCAAAGGCAAATATTGCTCGACTCGCTACAATCAACCCCGATGGATCGCCTTTCAATGTACCAGTCTGGTATGAATGGAACGCGTCGACGAGAGCTCTGTTTGTTATCGGAAGAAAGAGATCAGGCTGGATAGAAAACATAAAGCGCGAACCTCGTGTTTGCGTCTTGATCGACAGATCGGAGCCGCCAACCCCCAAAGTTCTCATTCAGGGATCAGCCAAGATCGTAGGGTCTGATCCTAAGGAATGGATTCCCATAGCGAAGAAAATGTCCGCGAGATATCTAGGCGATGAAACGGGCTCGAGTTACTTTGAGGGTTCAATCGACCAGCCGAGAATATTACTTGAAATTAGAGCAAGTTCTCTTACTTCTTGGATCAATCCTCCTGATGAAGAATTGCGAAAAAGACCACGTCTTGACTGGCCCACGAAGTATTACGAACCGGGGTCAAAGTGGTACAACGAGTACCACGCTGAGAAAGCCACTAGGAAAATGAAAGATAGTTAGAACTGAGTTTCTACTTGTTTTTTGATGATCCTTAACGGGTCCGGCGCCGTCTTATTTGATTGGATGATTGTGCATCCAAATTGGTGGAATGTATGAGCTATTGAGATTTTGAATTGCAGTATCCAGATAACTTTGGCCGTTTTCCAGAGTCCAAAGAAAGTGTCCCGGAAAAAGTGACCCGACATTGAGGTCAGATAGTCTTGGAATATATTTCCTATAATTATCCAGACTGCACCCTGGCCAATTTCCTAATCCAATCGTCCCGCCATGGAAGACAATGTCTCCAGAAAAGAATGAGTTGGAGTTTTGTTTCGTGTCATAAAGGAGGAACCCGGCGGGACCGTGGCTGTGCCCAGGAACGACTATGACCCGCGCGGTTTTGGAGCCAAGAGTGAAGCTGAAATCATGGTCTACTGTCTTGTCGACCTTCGTGTGCTGGAATTCGTAACCCTTCGGATATATTCCGTCTCTGATTGTTAACCGCAATCCTTCTTCCTGATCATAACCGCCCCTCTCGATAAAATCGGCTTCGTCCGTTGGCGCGATCAATTCGGCGCCGGTAAACTCCCTGAGAAATTTTGCTCCTCCGGCATGATCGGCGTGCGCATGCGTGATTAGAACAA
>JAPCJV010000311.1 GCA_027886785.1 Nitrososphaerota archaeon
AGCAGATGGCATCATAGTATCGGTTGCCCCGCTAAAGCGGGATGTGGTCTCTAATTTGGAGCGAGCTCGTGCAATTGTGTGCTATGGCGTCGGATACGACAACGTAGATGTGAAAGCTGCAACCGAAAAGGGGATCCTTGTGTGCAACGTGCCTGATTTCATGACCTATGAAGTCGCGGAACACACGATGGCATTGATTTTATCGCTAGTAAGAAAGATTCCGTGGGCCGATAAATTTGCAAGGACCTCGGAATGGAAGAAAAACGGCATCCGATCGTGGAATAATTTCAGACCCCTTTCATACCTTGACGGAAAAGTAGCAGGCATCGTTGGTTTCGGAAGGATCGGGCGACAGGTGGCGGAACTGCTCAAGGCGTTCCACGTAACCGTGATCGCTTTTGATCCGTATGTTCCCCAGGAAGTTGCGCAGAAAATGGACGTGGAACTCGTGGACCTCCCGACCTTGATGAAGAAATCTGACATAGTTTCGGTCAACGCGTTTCTTTCTGAAGAAACTTTTCATCTAATTGATGAAGAGGAGCTAAACATGATGAAAGAATCGGCGATAATCGTCAATACCTCCAGGGGGAAGCTCATCAACAACGAGGCGCTAGTCAAAGTATTGAAAGCCAAGAAGATCGCGGGGGCGGGATTGGACGTTCTTGAAATGGAACCGGCAGAACCCAATTCTCCACTATTGCTGCTGGACAACGTCGTGATCACCCCTCACATCGCGGGGATGTCGGAAAAAGCGAGCCTCAACTCTAGACGGCTTGCGAGCGAAGAAATGGTACGGATCCTTGTGGGATCTTCCCCGAGAAATCCCATCAACAAGGAAGTCCTGAAGAAAAATTAGGTACTATTCCGCATAGGGAGTATATCCTGCAGTCAGTCCCCCATCCACGGGAATGTTCACGCCGGAAATGTACTCCGATTCATCCGACGCGAGCCAGAGCGCCACGCGAGCAACATCTTCGGGCTCTGCAAGTCGCCCCAACGGGATTTTTTTGATAATTGATTGTTTTGCGTGTTCCGGATCAGGTGCGGTATTGATAGTGGCGATCCACTGAGGTGTCAGTACCTCTCCAGGGGAGATGCCGTTTACTCTAATTCCGTACTTGCCATAATCAATGCTCATCGATTTAGTGAGGTTCAATGCGCCTGCCTTTGCAGCGCTGTATGCTTGAGTTCCGGGAGTAACAACGGTTGCATTCATGGTAATCGTGTTGATGATGCTGCCCTTCTTTGCCTTCATCATGTGGGGGACCACTTCTCTGCTGGTGTAGTACAGACTTTTCAGGTTCAAATCGTGCAACCTATTCCATTCGCTCTCCTGATCATCGATCACGGTGTCACTGAAATCTTTCTTCCAGCCGCCTGCATTGTTGTGGATTACATCTATCTTGCCGTACTCTTTAATGACCCTGTCAACGAGCGATTTTACTTCGTCAGCTTTCGTTATGTTCGCCTGAATGAAACTCGCGTGCCCGTTTTTTTCTTTAATGCGCCTTACCGTCTCCTCTCCCCCTTTGGAATCGATATCGACGACCACTACTTTGGCCCCCTCTTCGGCAAATAGAAGTGCGGTAGCTCTTCCTATCCCCGAACCAGATCCCGTTATGATAGCAACTTTGTCCTCCAGTCGATGCATAAAGCCAGCGTTTAGAACGGAAAATAAGAATCTTTTGCATCTGCCAAACTTAGAATTTGCAAGTAACGTCTTCTTAGGGCACTCATTGTTAAACCAAATACTACATCATAAGCTCTCTGAACAGTTTTAAGTCCAAGCCCGGAAATGAAAACAACTCGTTATGGAACGCAAGACCGAAATTCTAGTCGTCGGAGGCGGCTCGACCGGAACGAGCGTCCTCTACAATCTTGCGAAAAGAGGAGCTACAAAGTCAATGCTCATAGATCGAGCGGAGCAAGTGGGAAGCGGGCAGACCAGTCGCTCAACCGGACTTGTAAGAACCCACTACAGCGATGAAACCGTTGCAAGAATGGCTTTACTGAGTTACAAATTCTTCCAGAGATTTTCTGAGGAAGTCCCGGGCGAGTCGTGTGGATTTACCCAAACGGGATTGCTCGTGTGCGCTGATCCGAGGTCTGATCATGGACTGCGGGAGAATGTGGAGATGTTTAATCGAATTGGGATACAGTCCGAGATCATCGACAAAGAAGAAGCAAAAAGAATTGAACCGGAGCTCGATGGATCTCTGTTCTCCACGATCTCTTACGAACCTCAATCTGGGTACGCTGAGACATCCCTCACCGCAGCTTCATTTGCAAAGGCCGCTCAAAGAATGGGATCGGAAATTCTTCCTGGAACTAATTTACTCAAAATAGCGCGCCGACAGGGCGGTTATGAAGTCCTTACATCCGCAGGAACCATTTTGACGGAAAAGCTAATTCTGGCGACGGGAGTTTGGTCCAAACCCATCCTTGCGGGTCTGAAAATATCCGTCCCAATCAAAGTAGTTAGGCATCCAGTTATCATCTTGCGAAGACCGGAGCAGTATGCCGGAAATCGGCCGCTGATTTTCGATTTTCCCAGAAAAACGTACTACAAACCCGAGGGGCAACACCTGTTCTACGCAGGGAGTCTCGAACCAGAGCTGGACGTGAATGACGTTGAACCCGACAATTATGATTCAGACGTTTCCTTCGAAGAGATCGAGAAGTATTCCAAGAGCGTCGCTGAAGCTATTCCGATCGTGGGACAACTGGGCTCGTTTGTCCGAGGGTACACCGGGTTGTATGACATGACTGTGGATCAACAGCCCATCATTGACGAATTTTCCGATGCAGATCTCCCGGGAATCTATTGTCTGATTGGATTGAGCGGTCATGGATTCAAACTTAGTCCCGAGTTTGGAAGGTTGATGGCCGCCTTGGTGATTGATGGACGGTTCACGGATTATGACATTTCCATCTTCAAAAGAGCGCGGTTCCAGGAAGGAAAGCAGTTTTCTAGCAGGTACGAACTCTCTACAGTAGCTTAGGGACCTGAAAAAATGAAATTTTGCGTAGGTTCGTCCTTTTCAACCAACCTTTACGCGAAATTTGAAGCGGGAAGCTTCCGGCGGGTCCCCTCCTCCGATGACATCATTGAAAGCCTTCGATGGGCAAAATCCGCCGATTTCGAGGCGATGGAATTTGCGATTCTGACTAGACACCAGTTAGATTCGACGTTTGACCATTCAGGAATTGAAAAGATCGCGGATGAGTCCAAAAAGCTGGACATCCGAGTGCCGCACATTTCTTTTCCCTAT
>JAPCJV010000312.1 GCA_027886785.1 Nitrososphaerota archaeon
GTTGATATTTGTTTCAGATCTTGGAAAAGAGACGCACAAGTTATTTCCGATAACAATGACTATCTGTCTCGCGTCCAAGTATACTTTCCCGAGTTGAACAATTCAGCTCTTTTGGATGATAAGCAGCGTAACGAAATGTACCAATTGCTTCGTTCTGACAACGAAAATACAAGGCGGCGTGTACAGGATAGACTGAATTCAGTACAATTTCCAAATTGAACACGTTTGTGCCCGACTACCGCTCGCCACGGCGAAGGAAGTTCAAATAAAGGTGCCCTCTTTAGTAATTGCTAACCTTGGTAAGTGATGTGTACCGCCGCCCTGTGGCTCACCACAGAAAAAAGTGGAGGTTAGCCCATTTACTTTCCATTCTTATGACGAATTCACGCTTAAGCGGAAAATTATTGCATAAAGCTCCAAAAGGGGGTCTAAATATGGGGCGCTAAAATGGTGGGTTCTATGGGTTGTGCTAAAATGGTGGGGTCGGCCGGATTTGAACCGGCGGTCACGAGCGTTCTCGCATTAGGATTTGACCCGAGGCTCGCATGTTAACCAAGCTACACCACGACCCCTCGCTAGGGATTGCAGAGAGAATTCTTCATAGTCCGTAAGTTGCGGCTTAAAAGAAATTATTGACTACGTATCAACCAATTTCATCGCCACAGTTACTCCATCCCGCAGGGGTACAATTATAGGATGTAGGCGATTATCAGCGTACACTCGCTTGTTGTATTCTCGAAGCGTTTTCGTATCAACATCCTTGGCCGACAAATTTGCAACTTGTCCCCTCCATAACGTGTTATCCGCCACTAGGAAGCCTCCGACTTTCAGAGCTTGAATGCAATCCTTGAGGAGATCCACGTACAGAGATTTATCTCCAACGTCAATGAACGCAAGATCAAACATACCAGGATTCGCTCTTGCAATTCTGGGCACTTCCGCTTTCGCGTCCCCTTTCACAATCTCCACTACATTGCCTAATCCGGAATCCTCAAAGCTCTTTCTTGCTAGCTTTATTCTAGAAGGATCTGCTTCGATCGTCGTGAGCCGTCCGCCATTTTTCATCGCAACCTCTGCAAGCCAGATTCCTGAATAACCGGTTGCAGTCCCAATTTCGAGAATGTTCTTTGCGTTGCAGGACATCGCGAGCATCGCCAAAAGATTTCCTACAAGTGGTCCCACGATAGGTACATTGTTTTTCTCTGCGTCTTTCTCTAAGAACGCAAGTACCTTTTGTCTGGGGCGCAGGATTCCGTAAAGATATTTTTCGACAGGCGGAGAAACAATCTCGGGGTAAGTGTCATGACTCATACCAAAAAGACCAATCCAAGAAAAAAACCGGAAATCGCTTAATTAAGCTCTTGCAGACTTTAGTCCGGTAACTGGTTTTGTTTTTGAGGGTTCTTCTGGGAAGCTGGAAAAGTGTTCGTGGACTATGAGCCACTGGTCATCCTTCCAAAGAAAAACCATCGTCGCTCGTAAGCTAGTGCGCGCCGGACTCCCCTCGAAACGGTAATCGTTGACAAAAAGCCCTCCAGTTTCTAAGTGAAAAGTACCGATCGCCACTTCTTCAGATAGTAGATCGATTCTCAAATCATCGATTTTGTAATTGAAGTCAGAGATATTGGAGTACGCCACCTCTTCGTGCATCAAGGCTTGAGAGTAATCCTGCCTTTTGAAGGGCGCAGAAAAGTCGAACTTGGAAAAAAGGTCATTACTCGGATTGTGATAGTGCATCGAAGCAAGCATTCCGAAATCCCTGGACTTGGCAGCGTCGAATACTCTGTAAATCGCATTCTCGACGTGCCTTCTTAGCTCAACTTTGGTCCACTTATGCCCCAATTTGATCCCTAATTTCGGAATTCCGGAACTATTCTTGACTCGAAGATTCAATTTGCCTCTTCCACTGGCTTAACTAAAAAAGTAGCCCCTGTTCCTCTACCGAAAGACGTCCCGGAAATGCTACCTTTTCGTGGGGAAGATTGGATTGGGACGTAGCCTGAGAAATTATGAAACCCGTGTCGAAGTCGCGACGTACATTGTCCTTCGGATGTCCTGGGCATTGAACCCAGGTATCTGGGGGCATCAAAGCTCGGAGAGCCTCAGTTCGGGACTTTGGTGACATTCTACAATTAACAAACCTCATAATGTAGCCCGGAAATTTCTAATCAAATTCTCTTGCTCATCTTTGAGGAAACTGAGGATCAAAGACTTTTGAGGGAAGGACTATCCCCAATCGCCTCAAAATTTCCTGATATTTACTGGAGGGAAAGAGACGATAAGGCAGAATTTCCCCAAGAGTATTTTGATACACTTGCATCCGCCGGATGGTTTAACCTGAACGTTCCCCAGGAATTAGGCGGTACCGGACTGGGGCTCACCGAAACTTCGATTGTGATCCATGAACTGTCGCGCAAATGCGGAATGGCAGCTGGGGATCTAATAATGGCGATCTGCGTGTTCGCGATTCAAACTATCAAAACTTTCGCACAAAACTCATTGAAAGAAAGACTTTTGCCGGAGTTAGGCGCCGGTAAGCACATCATGTCTTTTGCACTTACCGAGCCCGCAGCGGGAGTGAATACGCTCGACATTCAGACCTCCGCAAAGAAGGAGGGCGACGGCTATGTGATCAGTGGGCAGAAGGTCTGGATCACCCTAGCTCACAAAGCAACGCTGATGAATGTGGTAGCCAGGACGACGCTGAAAAGCGACGCGACAAAAAGAACCGAAGGTCTCTCCCTTTTTTTGGTGGAAATGGCTAGTCTGAAGAAGGGTCAAATTCGGACCAAGAAAATTGACGACATTTCGATGCGTGCCCTTGGCTCGAACGAGGTGTTTCTTGAGGACGTTTACGTCTCAAAGGAAAATGTCCTGGGTGAATTGGATAAGGGGTGGGAAGTCCTCCCCATCCTTCTTAACGCGGAAAGGATTTCGACGGCTGCAATGGGTGTCGGCCTGGGGGAGCTCGTCCTCAAAAAAGCGATCGATTACGCGAAAAATAGGATCGTTTTTTCAAAACCGATCGGTGCGAACCAGGCGATCCAGTTTCCTCTAGCTCGATCGAAAGCAGACCTTGAAGGCGCTTGGGCAGTCACCCAGCGAGCTGGATGGGAGTTCGATAATGGTCTGGACTGTGCAATCTCCGCGAATGTGGCAGCCTACATAGGAGCAAGAGCCGCCTTTTTCGCAGCAGACAGGGCGATCCAGACATTCGGGGGTCTGGGATATGCAAAATCTTCTGACATCGAAAGGCA
>JAPCJV010000313.1 GCA_027886785.1 Nitrososphaerota archaeon
AAGGCAAGCCCCGGATGAATGGGCGCATAAGCTGAGGGATAGTACGAGTATCCAAACATATCTTTGGCAAATATGACAGCACCATTGACATGCGCTTCAACAAGCCGGTCGCCGAACTCATCAGCATCGAATCGGTCGCCCACCTTGCGAATATGTTTGGAGTTATGAAATTCAATGTCCACTTTTCTCCATGGATGGAAGGACGAAGTAAGGTATTGAGGATTGATCCAGTATTTTGTTGCAACGCCCGGGGAACCAAGATCCGCTGGTGAATCCTCGTCTTGTTTGCGAGTATCAGGTTGCTGGCGACTCGATTCTTTTCACCTAAGTTTTCTTAGAAGGATCTGGCGATCTTTTGCGCTTCATAGATTGCATTGCCCAGTTTTGCGCCGGCGAGATTTGCGTCTCCCACAAGATATGTTTGCGGTAACTTGCTTCTGAACGGCAAATAGAGCGAGTCATTTTGCGCTCTGCCGGTTATTAGGATAACGTTATCGACTTCGATCTCACGTTGGATTTTTTCGGAAAAAATGTTGTACAGAATGGCTTTTCTCCCAGAAATTTTCTTTATCCAAGTAAAGGGTGAAATCTTGACGCCTAAAGAGATCAATCTGGGCAAGAGATGATCCCAGTGATTCAATAGTTTCAGTTCAAGTGCAACATACGAATGATATGTCACTATCTCCACTTCTTTTCCCTGTTTTGCTAGCATTTCCGCGATTCCAGGAGCCTCGACGAAACTGATGGTGTCACCAATCAAGATGCTCTGTCCTAAATCTATGGTATTAGCTAGTACATCAATATCTGACAAGACGTTGGATTGATTTGCTCCGTCGATTTCGTGAAAGGTGTACGGCTGGAATCCATTGACGACCGGTGTGGAACCCGTCGCGATAACTACGGCGTCGGGCTTCTCCTCATTTAAGACAAATTCAATGACCTCTGGATCAGGCACAACCTCAGCTCCAAACTTCACTTCCACCCCTAGCTTTCTTATCTGAGAAATTTGCCAGTTGATCTGTGATTTTAGATCCACTCTTCCTGGAAGTTTCGCAGCGAGCAAAATCTGGCCACCCAATAATCGTGATTTTTCATAAATGGTTACACTATGACCCCGCTCAGCAGCAACTCGTGCTACTTCCAGGCCAGCTGGTCCGCCGCCAATTACGAGAATTTTTTTCTTAATCTGCGCTTGACCGGTTTTCCCCCAATCCTGTTCCCGACCCACGACGGGGTTGACTGTGCAGGATATGGGCAATCCACGATTCATTCTCCCCCAGCAATCCTGCAAACCTCCGATGCAGGGGTGAATGTCTTCGATCCTTCCCTCAAGGGCTTTGTTGGGAAGTTCTGGATCGGCGATGAGCGCCCTCGTCATTGCAACGATGTCGGCTAATCCATTGGAAATTAGACGCTCTGCGAATTCGGGATCCACGTACCGTCCGACCACCCCCAATTTTGTTTTCTTCAGGACCGACTTGATCGGGGAACTGATCGGTAGATTGTACCCTGCTTCGACATACATAGGAACCACTTCCCAGTCGTCCTGCTGCGGGTAGTATCCGCGGTCAGGTGTGATCCAATTTAGTTTTCCATCCAGATGCGAAGCTATCTCTGCTACATCCTGTGGACTGTTGCCCCCTTCAAATTTTTCATCGCCCATCAAACGCATTCCTACGGCTATTTCGTCTCCAGCTACCTCCCTGACCTGCTTGATGATCTCAGTGAGTAATCTCATGCGATTATCCAGCGAACCTCCGTACTTGTCTTTCCGTCTGTTGAGCAGCTTGGATAGGAATTCGCAGATTAGGGTTCCATGGGTTCCGTGGATATCAACCCCGTCGAGTCCCGAATCTTTTACAAATTTTGCAGCCTTCCCGTACGCTTCAATGATGCGCCCAATTTCTTCACTGACCATTTCTCTTGGAGTGAAGTTAGGCATCGCGTAGATTCGTGTAACAGAAGGCCAAGTGTACGAGGACACGCCGCTTGCATTGCCGTCATTTGTCCCGGCGGAGCCTAATTCGACGAAACATTTTGCACCGTGTTCGTGAACCATCTTCGCAATTTTGGAATAACCCGGAACAACACGCGAATCCAATCCGTTTATCGGCCATCGTCCGGTGAGAGAAATCGGATTGCCCGCGAAGAGAGGAGCAAAGTGAGCATCTGTACCCGCCTCTAGGACCGAGGAGAACCCAGTGACGGGCGTGACCGCGACCATCGAAATTTCGATGAGTCCCGCTCCACCCTTTGCCCGCTCGGCACAGTAATGGGCGAGTCGATCTCCGGGGAAGTTATCGCGATTGTCAGAAGCAAAATTCGTCGCGTGCGGTGTGACGAATATTCGGTTCTTTAGACGGATCGGCCCCAAATCAACTGGTGAAAATAAATTTGAAAACATTTTCTTGGTTCCTATAGGAAATCCTTCTAATTCTCAAATCACAGTTCCTAAAACGAAAAATGTCACCCGGGTGATAAAGTCAAAAAACTCGCACGATATTATCAGAGTAGAGTTTCATCTTTTTCCGGCTGGCCTCGCTAAAAAGCGCGAACGAATTTACCCCAACTTGCTTGTATCCTTCGATGATCTCGATAAGCTCCTTCCAATTTCGGCAAAAGTGAAAGCCCCTTTTCAAGTCCTCGATCGTCAGGTTCTTTTCACTTAATTCTTCAGACTGTACAGGATCCCTGATGCTCCAAGAGTCTTTCATCATCCACCCCAGTTTTCTTCGCGAAGCCTCGAAAACTTTCTCCGGTTTCGATAAGCTATAGGAAAGGTGAATCAAGACCTGCCCGCTCCGTTTGTTTGCCTCCCTCAGACCCCTATAGAAAGACGGGATGATCTCTTCTTTGAGACTACTCGCATTGTTTCTAGGACTAAGGGTTACCAAATGGTCTGAGTACTTGCCAGCATAGAAGGCTGCACGCTTCCCGATTGCGGAAAAGTAGATTGGAATTTTCTTCCTCGGTTTCGTGTATAGAAAGTAAAAATCCGAAGAGAAGTATTTCCCTTCCGATCCAAATGGCTCTTTGGATGCCCAGAGTTTTCTAATGAGCTCCACTCCTTCACACAATCGATCTATTCTTTCCTGCCATGCAGGCCATCGACCATTCCAAAAAGGGGCTTCGTTCAATGCCTCCCCAGAACCCACTCCTAAAATGAATCTGCCAGGGTACATGTTGTCGATCGTCGCACTTGCCTGCGCAATAATTGCCGGAGGATAACG
>JAPCJV010000314.1 GCA_027886785.1 Nitrososphaerota archaeon
AGAACTAAAAGCGTCACAGCTGAAACCAGGATATTCGGGAGGAGTAAGAGAGTCACGAATCCCAGTGCAGTGCCGGCGGGGCCGTTAGTACTGAAAAGCGCGTTATAGTTAGATAACCACGCTTGCAACAACGGAATGGAGCTGATGCTGCCCGATGAAAGAATATCCAAAACTGACAAAGAGAGCGGCGTCAATGCCTGCCCAATAAGAAACAACAGGAAAACACTCCAGTTTGGAAACCTGGATCTTTGTTTGTGGGGCGATCCTTCCTTTGTGATGTTGCCATCCTCGCGCGAGTCCTCGAACATCTAAATCAACCCCACTTCACGAATCGAAGCTCAACTCCCAAAAAGTCTTTTTACTCCGCGCGATTTTTGGATTCTGTGGATAGATTTTGACAGCCGCAGCCTATCTTTTGATCAATGCGGAGCTCGGAGCAGAGGAAGAGCTCGTGAAAACGATTTCCAAGATTCCGAATGTTGTCGAGGTATACGTGGTGTATGGAGTGTATGACATCGTTGCCAAAGTGCAGGCTGAGACGATGGAGAAAGTGAAGGCTACGATTACCTCGAGCATCAGACGACTCGAAAAAGTGCGCTCAACTCTAACCATGATTGTGGTCGAGAACGCCTAACTTTCTTCACGTTTTCGAAAAAGACATAGATAAGCTAGATTCCTAGCTCAAAAGTTTCCTTGGGTCGAGCCTAAGCTTTGAGGCCTTAGGAGACTCTGATTTTGAACTCGCACTATCTTTTTTGTTAGCGCCATTGATGGCAATTGTACCTGAGGCGGACAAAACCAATATTATGCTCCGGTTTTTTATGAATCCGCATGTCATTCTCGCCGGGCCCCAAACTGAAAACGGGCATCGAAGGCCTCGACTTTATTCTAGATGGAGGATTCAACGAAGGGAGGGTTATCCTAGTATTGGGAGAACCAGGTAGTGGAAAAACGATTCTCTGCTCGCAATTCCTGCATTTCGGATCGAATGAGAAAAGAGAAAAATCCGCGTTCATCGGCATGAATGAACCCAGGTCGCGCTTCTTGAGCGAAATGAAAGGACTCGGGATGGATTTCGAGAAACTCGAGAAGGAGGGAGTGTTCTCGTACATCGACGCGACAGAAGTGAGGCGGATCCCCGAAGAGGCGCGGGTGGGAAGAATCCCCGTGGGAGGAAGGGAGCTCGGTCTGGTGAATCTGATGGACACGATTCAGGAAGCGATTGAAAAAAATGCCCCCAAGAGAATTGTAGTCGATTCCATTTCAGATCTTGTGTTCCGCTTTCCGAAAATCGATGAAAGGCGTCCCGTTGTCTTGGATCTCGTGGAAACCTTGCAGACTTCTAAAGCAACGTGCCTTATGACGAGCGAGCTGGTTTCCACGGGCGAATCGAGAACTCTGCAGCCGGAGGAGTACTTAGCCGAAGGAGTGATCATCATGAGAACCCTGCGGAAAGGTTCCCGGGCAATCCAGGCGCTGAAGATGCGCGGTTCGAAAGTGGATACGAGTCCCCGCCCGTATGTGATCAAAGAAAACGGGATCGAAGTGTACTCCACGGAAGAAGTGTACTAAATTCTAAGCTGGGTACTCGATGTCTGCCATTCAAAGTGAGTTACCCGATCTCGTTCTGGATATTCTAAAGACCTCTCAAATCGGATACCTCTCTGTGACTTCGAGCAAGGGAGACCTCTACAGCTACCCGGTGGCGTACTACTATTCCGGAATGAAGGTGTATTTCATGACACCGATCAGCGCTGCGAAATTGAAGTTTATTCGATCGAATCCAACGGTTTCTTTCCTCGTCGATAACCATCTCCTGACAAAAGGATCTGCCGGAGCGATGATGCAGGGGAAAGCCAAAGTGTTCAGCATCGCGAAAACCGTGATGTCCATTTTATCCGTGGGGCCGAAAATGGCGCATTTCGCGAAAAAATACCCCGGAATGTTCACGTTTTACGCCAGCGGAAAAGAGCTGCCCGATGAGCGGAAGCTGTACAAGTATCGGCTAATCCGGATCGAGCCATCCAAGATCGTTTTCTGGACTGGATACAAATTCGGCAAGTATTTCACGAAGGGAAAAACTTCTCCCGGTGACTCGCTTGGGGAGGCTTCTGAGGAAACAAAAATGGAAACTTTCGCTTCACTCTTGACCACCGCGGATGAGGAGTTACCGGCTGCTGGCGGAGATCAACGAAGCGAGGAATGGGTCGCGGGTCTCAACGAAGCCGCGGAGCAGGGAGTTATCACTAACGACGAGCGATCTGCTATTGACTCTTACCGGAACTTTCTGCGCCAGGCAGTTTCTTCCAGCTCAGTTCCGGCCAAGGTGACAAGCGATGAAAAGAAATTATTGGGAAAATGGAAGAAAAAGTCTGCATGAATAAAATAAGATGAATATTCTAATCGTACAATTGAGATCCCATTGTGATTTTGGACAATATTTTCCCCATTCGCGGGCACCCTTGATATCTCACATAGGGGATTGTGTTAGAGCAAGGTCGATCTGAGAGAAACTTTTCTGGCCAAAATCGACTTTCCCCGAACGAAATGCTTCCGTATCCTTAAATCGGGGAGGATTCGCCGTTCGGTCTAATCAAATTGTATTGTCCAAAATGTGGCCAAGTTAACGCTGATGATGCAACTTTTTGTCAGAAATGTGGAGCTGATTTGAAGGTAAGCGCGACCGCTTCCAGCGGTCCAACCGTGGGAGGAAGTGGAATGGGAAGTTCTAAACCACCACCGGCTTATTCAGGAGCGAATCCCATGCCTTCGAGCTTTAACATCGTAGGTACTTTCAAGCACGCAATAGATCTCGTGCGAAGTCCGTCGTCTGTCATGACCGCTTACAAGGATTCGGATAACTCTGTCAAGTCGTTGATGATTCACTACGTAGCTGTCTTGGCTGCGGTTCCCTTTATCGCAACGCTGATTGGAGATCTGTGGTATTACAGCCTTTTCGGATTTCTCGGGTTTAGCAGATTTTTCGGAGCTTACGCGATCGGGGCCGCCATTTTTACTTACATTGGGGATCTTGCTGCAGTTTTCATCGCTGGTTTCATCATATGGAAGCTCGCTCCCAATTTCGGCACGCAGACCACGCAGGCTAGAGCGACCCGGCTAGCAGCGTACGCCTTTACGCCTGCTTTCTTGATTGGCATTTTGGACATCATCCCGCCGCTCAGTTTCCTCACCTTCTTGGGGTTGCTGTACGGCTTGTACATTCTCTATC
>JAPCJV010000315.1 GCA_027886785.1 Nitrososphaerota archaeon
GAATTGTCTCCCAAATTGACGAAGAATTGCGAGCTCGGCAAACCGTTTGCCGGGGAGGCCATTGCGAGAGTCCCTGCAACGTTATGAAGCGACGGTACGATTTCCAGCGGAATCGTTTTTCCCGAAGTTCCTTGACCCCAAGTGCAAGGGGATCCCTGACCATTTACAGTATTGGGATCTCCCGTTTGGATCACAAACCCCGGAACGATTCGATGCCATACTAAATTATTGAAAAATCCGTTTTGGGCAAGCGAAACAAAATTATTGACAGTCGTCGGCGTCTGATTTTTGAACAGCTCCACTTCGAAAGTCCCTTGACTTGTTGCTAATTTCGCGTACACGTACTCTCCACCTGCGTTTCCGACATTACTCGCCCTTGCTGTTGAATTGTTTGTGGTTTGCAAAGAAGAGGTCAAACTTGTGGAGTGCTGTGCCGAGCTGTACACGTAATAACCTCCACCGACGGCAGCGATTACTACGATAACGGCAATGATGGCTATAGTTGTACGATTTATCGCTGGAGAAGGTTGCTTTTGTTTTCTGTACTTTTTCGACGTGTGAGGCATGGAGAGAATTACCTTGGTGAATGCCCTTTTTCTTTATTTCTCCAGCCTGTAGGACTAAAATAATTTGGATATCTGCGCGTCCGCTTTACCAGCTATGATCTGATTCCACAATAGTCAGAACTGTGTCCTCGGTTACCCGCACTTCCCCCGAGGGCTTTGTGGAAAGAACCCGATAACTGACATCCAGGCCGGCGCCCGGTTCCATGTCGTAGATTGCTTTGAACCCTACTTTTCCCAGATGGTCTTTAGCGACGACCCGACCCTGAAGAGCTTCATATTTAACTCTGCGAACTATGGAGGCCAGGTATTCCGATTTTTTCTTTGACCATTCCTCCAAAGTTTTCTTTCGCTTAAGAGCTTCATCAGAATCTCCACTCTTCGCCTTGATCCAGTTAGGATCTTCCCATTCAAATCGGTAAGAAAGATCCAAAAATTCCCAGTTTATTTTACTCAGTTCAATCGTAACGTCTTCCGCATCCTGGACGGGCAAGTCTCTCAGAAGCGAAGCAATTCAAACTGTATTTACACCTTCCAACCGTCGAAAAAGATTACCCATTTTTGGACAATGTCCTTGCCCTGTGGAAATTTATTTTAGATTTCTGAACAGCACCTAAATTTTTCAAAGGCCCCCGCCCGCTATGGTGAACCAAAAGAAGGAGAGCGCCAAAACAGCAGAGAGAATCACTGAGCCTCTAAGCAAAGGTCGCGTACCGAGCACTCGATCTCCCGCCAGCAAATATCCCAAAATGGTCAGAGCTCCCACAGTTGTAGTGACCGTGAAAAGGTCAATCCCATTTTTTGCGTTCTCGATCGCAGGCACCAGGTTAAACTTAGCACTGCCGAAGATCATGTATCCTGATCCTTGCGTGAAAGTGAGTATCAAGAACGCGGTCATTGTCCCAAAAGCAAGCATGTAGGTTCCAAGAGAATGTTTCTCAGAAACAAGGGCATAGACGAAGACAAGTGGAAGTATGAGCACCCACCACTGAGGTTGCTGGGCGGAAAAGATCAGGAACACCACGAAAGCAATCAAGGTGTACGATACAAGCGATTGAAGATCGAATTTTCTCCTGAATATGAAAACTGCCGCAAGGATTCCCAGCAAGAGAACTAGAGGGTGCAAGGCCGCAAGACCTGGAAAGTTCGATAAGATCGTATAGGGTGTGTGGGGCTGAGACAACAGCAGAACCGAAGAAGCCCCCACGGCGGCTGCAAAAATTAGATACACCAAATGAAATTCAGAGGGGATCACAAAAAGCAAAGCTGCCGGACTGATCAAAAGCAGCAGCTTCAGCGGATTGAAAGGCCTCGTGAACACTGATTTCAAAGCCAGGAAAGCTAGAGGAATGAGTCCGACCAATTCTATTAGAGCAGACATGACGAAAGCCAAAGAGGCTTTGAGATCGTAGGTTAAGATTCCGTTTTCTTCCTCGTCTCCTTTTCTCATTTGATACAAAAATCCGAGGACGATAAAGGCGACGGTACTTGCTTCGTACTGTCCCCACACGGATGAAACATAGATTGATAGAGGGTTGAGCAGGTAGAAGAAAGCGAACAACTTTCCAAATCCGTTCGAACTAAATCTGTAAATCAGATAGCAGACGAAGAGATCCGAGGCTATGGGGAACCCCTTCAAGAAAATGGATTCGAAGAATCCCGTTTGATGTCCCAGAATGAAAAAGTCGTGAAAGCCCAGTTTCAACAGCAGGGCGTAGTAGGAGTACGGAACCCAGTAAAGGAAAAAAGTCACTGGTAAAGTTGGCCCCAGCGACGTTCCAGGAGAGCCGAATTCAAACCACCCCCTGGCCGAGGTGGCGTAGATTCCGATGTCAAAGGGTTGAGCGGCGATGGGTGCGAGAGCAAGTCTGCATATGATTCCAGTTCCGATCGCTATCCCGATTTGCCACGGCTGAAACTCCTCTTCTTTCTTGAATCTGTTATAGAGGAAGAAGGCAACTCCGACGGGAGCAGCAAAAAGAAAGAAGATCAGGTATCCATACCACCAAGATCCCACTGCGGAGACCGTCGCGGCCGTGACAGGTGCCGAAGTAAAATTGGCAGAGGGAGTGAATACGAAACTGACGCTGTTCACAGAAACGTTACTCAATGATCCGGGTTGCGCCACAAGGACTATGGAGTACCCATCAGAAGGAGGCAAGGATTCCGGGAAGATGATTGGTTTCCCCTGGGGATAAAGGGAATAATCATAATTTGCTATAGCGGAACTATAAGTGTAAAGGCTTCCGGAAAGAGCCTTGCTTCCGTTGATCTGGTAAATCTCGTAGGAGGTCCCGGGCGGGGCCGAAATGTGCAGATTCAGATCTATCTTGTTCAATATCCATGACGAGTTATCCGCCGTAGGCATGTTGTCAAATGTCAAGTATACAGAATGGTAGGATTGCCCGGTTTGATATGAGGAAATTTTGTAATTCAGAAATTTCATATTTTGAATTAGTACACTGAAGTTTGTCGAAAAGTTTAGGGCACGTCTTTCCACATATGCCTGCATCTGAGTTATGTTTCGAGCAAACTTTCCGGTATTTGATTGCGAAAGCTGTTGAAGATTAATCTGAATATTTTCCATTTGACCGGTTCCGGTTCTATGGTTCAAAACATCAGAGTTGCTCCAAAAAGGGA
>JAPCJV010000316.1 GCA_027886785.1 Nitrososphaerota archaeon
CCCAGGCGCACTAATGAGAGGTACCCCCTGGCCTCGTAACTTGAGAGTTTGAAAATCTCTTTCAGGGATCTCTCGATTTCTTGGATCGATTCCTCAGTCAATTCTTCTGTCATCTAGGCTTTCAGGAGATCCTTCGGTAATTTTAGCTCAGAGTCCTCCAGCGGCCCGGCGGCAACCAGCGAGATTCTATCTGGGTTAAACATCTGTTTACAGCTTTGAAGTACATAGTCACTCGAAATTCCCTCGAGGATTTTGGGATATCTTTCGAGATAGTCCAAGCCCAGTTGGTAGTAAGCGATGTCATGAATTAATCCGACTCTTTCCGCGGCTGTATCCAACGATAAGGAAAGGGAGCCCCACAGATTTCGCTTCGCGGTCGTGAGCTCGCTGTCCGAAATAGCTTCGGTGGCTATCCGGTCAATCTCCTCCACGATTCCGGTAAGCGCCTGATCTACATTCTTCGGATTAACGCCGGCATAGATTCCAATCTGACCCGAAAATAATTTTGCCTGGAGAATGCTGAACGCGTAATACGCCAGCCCCTTTTCTTCTCTCACATTTTTTCCGAGTCTCCCATAGAGACCCAACCTCCCCAGGATCAGATTGCCCAGATTCAGCGAGTAATACAAGGGCGAGGATCTTGGTATGGCTTTCGCTCCGAGCGCCAAATCTACCTGAGTTTTGTGTTTCATTTCGATTCTGATTATTTCGGGAGCAAGTTCAGTTGATTGGATTCCGAATTGTTTGGGAGGCTGTGAACCACTCCAATCAGTGAACACTTTTTCGATTTTGTTCAGAACATGTGCGAAATCATACCTTCCAGTTATCCCGAATATTACTGTAGCCGGATTGTAATTTTCCTCGTGAAACTTTACAAGCTCTACTTTCGTCAGTCGGTCAAGATCTGCGGGACGGCCCAGAGGATCTCTTCCATAAGGCTGATCTTTTCCAAAGATCAGGGAATTCAACCCTCGATATGCGGAAGCTCTCGTGTCATCCTCTTGCGACTTTAAGTCGGATAGAATCTCACTCTTGGAGAGAGTGATTTCTGTTTCCGGAAAATTGGGTTCGGTTAGGCATTCTCCAATCAGTTCGAGTATCTGATCAAGTACTCCATAATAGCACCTTGCGGAAAACGATACAGCTTCGTCACGATTTTCGAAGCTCAGTGTCGCCCCCAACTCTTCAATGCTTTGGGAAATTTGGCCAGCAGTTTTGTTTTTTGTACCCCTTGTAAGGAGTCTCGCCACTAGCTCGGCTGTTCCAAACATCCCTGGAGTATCACAAATTGCACCTGATTTTATGGAACCGGAAATCGCAACAGTTTCAGTGTCTGCAGTTTCGTTACTGATCAAAGAGATTCCATTTTGCAACCTTTCCTGCTTCAAATCCACACCGCCATCAATTTTCATTTTTGTGTCACCAGATTATTCTC
The DNA here is from genome assembly GCA_027886785.1 of Nitrososphaerota archaeon. The sequence goes on from JAPCJV010000316.1 coordinate 1,436, forward strand.
AAGTCGCTTGAAATTCACAGGTCACTCGTTGCTTATCGTCAAGGTACTTCTTAGCAACCCTCTGAATTTCTAGCGGTTTTGTTCGGAGTGCCTGTTCGACCAACTTATCTGCAAGGTTCATGTTCTTGATCACCTGCATGAATCCAATAGATAATGCCTGAAGAGTAATGCCATCGTTTTCGTAGGCATGCCACGACTTGATTTGGTTGAAGACCACCTTCATTTCATCCTCCGTTGCTGGCACATCAGCCGCTCTCGCAATTTCTGAAAAAAACTCTTCCTTCGCCTTACTCAAACTAGCAATCGGATTCAATGTCAGATCAAAGTAAAGAAGGGAGGGATCAATATTCACTGGGAAGTAAGTGTTGACCTCGGTTGCAATTTCGCGTTCGACCAGTCTTTTGTACAATCGATTGGTCTTGGGAACAAATCGATCACCGAAAAATCCGACCAGTCCGCGCCAGCCTCCCAATAGAGCAGAGAGTACCATCAGGGCCGGAGATTCCTGGTGAGTAATTTCTGGGACTTTGTACGCGACTCCTAAATAGTTGAGCGTCCCGCGATCAATTATTTTGCTGGATCTCTCTCCCTTTTGCTCCAATTCTTTGAAGGATATTTTCTGAGATATTTTTTCGCCAGCCGGAATCGATGAAAACAATTTCGTGATCGTAGCGGTTGTGTCGTTGAGATCAAAATTCCCGCACACGACCAGAATCGCGTTATTGGGATGATAGTACTTCTTGTAATGATGAAAGAGGTCGTCTCGCTCCATATTTTTTAGATCAGATTTCCATCCGACCACCGGCCACATGTAGGGATGGGTGTGAAACGCGCTCGCAAAGATTTCCTCCCGGATTTGATACTGCGGATAGTTCTCGCTGCCTTCGCGTTCCGAAATGATCACCTGTCTCTCGCTTTCCACTTCCACGGGATCGAAGGCGGCGTTTGCCATCCTTTCGGACTCGATGAACAATCCCAAATCCAGTTTGGTTTTCGGCAGCGTTTCGTAATAGGCGGTTACGTCATGATCGGTGAAGGCATTATTCCTTCCACCTTCTGCGCTAACCAGCGTGTGAACATCCCCCTTCCCTAGCTTTCCACCCCCCTTGAACAGCATGTGCTCGCACCAGTGGGAGGATCCCGTAGTTCCGAGCCTCTCATTGCGCGATCCAACCTTGTAAAAGATCCAGGTGGTCACTGCACTTGAAGTAGGAATCGGTTTCAAAATCACTTGGAGTCCGTTTTCTAAGTTAAACTCCTCCACACCATCAGAGAGCTTGAAAGCAGCTTGCTCCTGAATCACATCTGCTGACAATTTTTTCGACCTACCTGATCTGTAGCACCTCGCCTATAATTCTGTTTCAGATGAAAAAAACAAAAAAGAAAGTTTTTCAGAAAAAGAGGAAAGATTCCCGGGAATTATCAGCGGCACAACTCTAAATAACGAGCAAGAAACCGAGGTGTCCTCAATAACGAAGAAATGCCGACTTTAGTTCCTAAGAAAATCTTTCTGACCAAGGGCGTGGGCAGGCATAAAGAACGGCTTGCCAGTTTTGAGCTTGCCCTGCGCGATGCAGGGATTGAAGCCTATAATCTAGTTACAGTGTCCAGCATTTTCCCACCCAGATGCAAGGTGGTTTCCAAAAAGGAGGGGGTGGCTGAGCTCATGCCTGGGCAAATCCTTTTTCTCGTTTTGAGCCGTATCTCCACCAACGAACCCAATCGGTTGATTGCGGCTTCCGTGGGTCTGGCAATTCCTCAGGACCG
>JAPCJV010000317.1 GCA_027886785.1 Nitrososphaerota archaeon
CCTTCATGGATCTAACATCATTTCTTGGGATCGATTTAGCTGTTCGCCCAGATCTTAGAAATAGATATTTCCGCGGGGTACCCATCGCATCGAAGGCAAATAATTCCTTAATATAGATATATATACCATGTAATATTTATTACACAATGTGTAAATTTATGTCAACCGTCATTTTTGCCCCGGTAGACGAAACATTTGGGAATATCTCCTCTGGAACCCTTGAGGGTTTGATAAAAGTGCATCCCAGACTGAAGGTGACAACTTACACCATACAAACAACGTGGGCGAAGACCCATGCAATGACGCCGGACAAAATGGATAGATTGTCTAGAAAGACGGAGGGAAACATTCTGCCATATCCTCTTACCGAAGAAGAGGCAACTCCACAAGTCCCGACTTCAGATGAAACACAGTGAAAGCCGATTTCAATATTGCATGGTAAGAGAATTTTGTTCTACCAAAAGGAGCTGTCCCTCAGCGCTTTTGTGACTACGAACTCTCGGCAAGAATAAGAAGACTTACAAGGTTTTGACCGAAGGGCACGCATTACACGTTAGCACGCTATCTCGAACGCGGGCGAACATCTTCGAGTTTCAACTACACTTCAGAATCTTTCTTGCTTCTTCTTCGCTCGAAGCAACATGACGCGTACATTGAGGGCAGTAAAAACGGATTTCAGGATTTTCTCTGAAGATCAGAATATTCTTTCTACCCTTGCAGGAAAATGAGCCAGCCTCTGTTCGAAAGTGATCTTTGATCTCGTAAAAGTGTAACTCGTCAATCGGCTGTCCGCACTTTGGACACGATGGCATTTTTCACTTATACACCCTGATTTCACTGCTTATTGCAATTCGAGTATATTGCTTTCGAACTACCATCTTGGTGGGATCAGGCGAATGACGAATGTCAAGCTTTTGTGTTCTGGAAATTCCCTTTCTCCGATTGCCATCTCTTCTATTCTGAGAGGTTCATTTACAGTCTTTCCTGAATCTGTTACAAACAAGGAGTTTTCAACACTCCCTTCTTTGAGCAAAGCTAGCGCTTCTAGGATTGTCTTTTTGTCTGCTTCGACTGGAATGGAGCCTCGAATAATGTACCCGCTAATGGTCTCCTCGATACTGAGGATTTCTCGGCTCTCGATCATAGCTTTTCCTATCGTTAGGGACATTTATCGTAAATCCAATCCTGGTCTGATAAAAGAACCCTTTTTTGGAAGACCCAACGATCTTGAGGGAAAGTGCGAAGTTGGACTTGTTTTCTTATTTTTTAATGAATTAAGTAATGCAATCAAGTTGGCCGCCGTGCCATTGAATCCCGTTGGCTGACCGATTTGAACATAAAGTTCGACTCCTATCTCCCGCACTCACGATTTCCCAGTAAAATTTCACGAACGCTCCAGAGTTTTGAGGGCATCTCTGGATCTCACTAGTTTATCCAGAGGCCATCACCTCTCTTTATTCTTCCCGCATGCTCAACGGTGGCGTAGACACCTAGATTAGTGCCAAAATCTCCAAAACCTCCGAAATCTAGTTTCGGCGTGTACTGTGCTATAGCACGCAAGATGCCCGGATCCCGCGGAAGATCCCCCTGCGGAAGCGTGGTCATCACGCAGCGGGAACAAGGTTTGGATACTTTCAATCGGACATCCTCTCCAATAGTCAAAGTATTACCAATCCAAGCATTCTCGATGAAACCATTTGTCCCATCTGTCGGCTGAATTACAATGTTCGGTCTGAACCGTCGGATCTCAAATCGTCCCTCAGGATACTTTGCCCGAAGGTGATCGAGTGTTGAGGTGGTTAGAATTAGCAAAGGAGCTGCATCGAAAAACGTATCGGAAGGAAGAGGAACACCAGGCGTCACTCCTGGAAGTGCGATTCCTTGAATATCCGTTGGATTCTCCATGTCCATGGCGGAATGCCCCACAGGCGTTGAGAGAGTTACATCGTGTCCGAAAACGCTGGAAAGGAGACCCCTAACCCCACTGTCTACCGAGGTTATGGTGGTGCCATCAGGAAGAGTAATTCGAACTGGAGGAATGGGTGCACCGAGCTTTGGAGGTTCAACAAAGGTTGAGAGACAATCGAAAAGACCTGGAAATTTTCGGAGATTCTTAGCAGTCGCTACATTCCCCGTAGTCGAGTCCATGATTGCGTAAGTTCGATCGCCTAACAATCCTCGCTCTGTTACATCAACCGCATTCAGCTGCTCGCCCATCATAGATTTTACTGGATACCGGCAAAGAGAAACTGTCGAACCTAAGCGCGAATCAGTAGCTGACAACAATGCCAGCCGGTACTACGCTTTATTTAATTCTTGTATGATTTACTTGTCCTAGAGGTCCGCCTTTTTGTGATCCAGCTCATAACTATGTCTCGCTCTCAGTCGCACCCGATTTAGCTCGTTCTGAAGCGAACCGCAAAAACAAAATTCAATTTTTTAAGATAAAACCAGGAAATTATTCGCTCTCACGAAAAAAGAGATGATTAAGAAGCTTCTAGTACAGATATCAAACTGGGTGATCTTGACCTGGACCACAAGTGAATTTAATAGGCGTTGGTGGGTTATGAAATAGTTCGCGACTGTTTGCTCGAATTCAAATTGTGGTTTTGCGAGTGTATTCGGAGAAAAATGAATCCATTGATACGCGAAGGTGGCGGATTATTGAATACATCAAATCACATCCGGGTACTCATTTGAGGAAAATTAAACGTGATTTAGGCGTTTCAATGGGTGTGGTGCAATATCATCTCTACACTTTAGAAAGAGAAAAGAGAATCATTTCACAGCGCAGGGGGTTGTACAAGAGATTCTATCCTAACCTCGTGTTTGGGGAAAAAGACCGGGACATTCTAAATGTTCTGTCCCAGGAAACCGAGCGCGAAATTCTATTGTTTCTAATTGCAAAGCCCAATGCTAATAACAAAGAAATCTCTCAGTACGCCAAAATTTCTGCGGGAGCAACTACCTGGCACATGAAGCGCCTGCTCGAGTCCGGACTGATCCAGGCAAAGCACGAACAAAGTTTCGTAAGATATTCTCTGACTGCTGATAGCTTTGAAGTGATGCACCTTGTCAAAAACTATCACACCAAAATCTGGGAAAGATGGGCAGATCGACTCGCAGACACCTTGGGCGAAATATCAAACTTACAAGAACTGAAAGACGCGAATAAGAAAGACTCGAATGATCGGGATTGAC
>JAPCJV010000318.1 GCA_027886785.1 Nitrososphaerota archaeon
AGAAGAGGAACTCGTCGAACTTCCGGACTGAGAAACCACAGCCGTCGAATTCGTGGAGGTCGAGCTGATTGCCGAGGAACTAGAGCTACTGGAGGTCGAGCTCGTTTGCGTAGTCTGATTCCCCGACTGAACACTGAAGAAATAAGCTCCAACTCCGATAAGAATGATCACGATAATTGCAACCGCTAAAACGATTCGAGATATGCCCTTAGAATTCATATGCGGCCACTGGCCAGAGTGCGCCTAATTAAGTGATTCGAGACTTTGTAAAGCAGATCAAATGTTACTTATTTTGAAAAAGTCTTAAACGAGATTGCTTTTTTATGGAGAAATTTTTTTCGTGTGGATGAAAAGCCTTGCCTGTTTTACGGAAGAACAAATTGAAAGAGCTGATTAGAAGGGACGAGCCGAGTATCGGAACGGGGATTCAGACAACAGACCCCTCAGTTATGGAACTCATAGGGTACACTGGATTGATGGACTATGTGGAGTTCACCAGTACTTACGCGCCTTGGGACCTGTACGCCTTGGAAAACATGGCGAGAGCGTCAGAACTGTTTGATATGTCAACCATGATCAAGATAGATCCTGAACCGAAGCACTTCATAGCACAAAGAGCAATCGGAGCCGGGATCCAGAACATGCTGTTCGCGGATCTGAGAACCACCACACAAGTACAAGAGGCAATCGCGGCAGTTAGGGCAGAACCAAAAGGAACTTATGGGTGTAATCTGCATCGAATCCACGGATACTGGCTCGAGGTCGGAACAAAGAAAGCTGCGGAGTACAACGACGATATCGTCATAGCCATAATGATGGAAAAGAAATCTCTCTACGAACACGTCGAGGAGGTCGTAAGTATGGAGGGGGTCGACATGCTTCAGTTTGGGATGTGTGACTTTGCAATGAATCTGGGACATTGGGGTCAATGGACTCACCCCAAAGTAGTTGAAGCGGAAGAACGCACCATCAAATTAGCTCTCAAGCACGACAAGAGACCGAGAACTGAAATTGGGTCTGGAATTGCTTTTGAGAAAAAGATGAACAGGTACGTGAAGTTGGGCGTGAGGGATTTTATTGTAGGATACGAAGTCTCGATCCTTTATGAATGGTTGAGAGAACACGGGGCAATAGCTCGGCGTATCTTGGGAGTCAAATGATTTATCAGAAAAGTGCTCTAAAATTGAAAATCTCAGACATCAAGACCTATCTTATTGGAAATCCCTGGAAGCGCTGGTTATTCATCAAGCTCGAAACTAGCAATGGCATGTACGGGGTCGCAGAAGGAACCCTATACATGGAGAGTTCTTCCGTTGTCTCCGGGCTTGAAGAGAAGAAACGCTTCTTCATAGGAAAGGATCCGTTTCAAGTGGAAAAGATTTGGAACGACTGGTATCGCGATTCTTTCTCCAGAAGTGGTTCTGCCGTGAACATTACAGCCATGAGCGCAGTTGAGACTGCATGCTGGGATATTATTGGAAAATCCTACGGCGCCCCGATTTATCAACTGCTTGGCGGAGCGATTCGAGATCGGGTAAAGATTTACGCCAACGGATGGTATACTCATGCACATACTCCCCAGGAATTCGGGGAGAAAGCACGTCGAGTCGTTTCTATGGGTTACAAAGCGCTAAAGTTTGATCCCTTTGGTACAAACTACCTGACAGCAGAACGCGATGAGATCAAAAGATCCATTGAAACAATCAAAGAAGTGAGAAACGCCGTAGGAGAAAACATAGATATCTTAGTAGAAGGGCATGGCCGCTTTACACCAGAGACCGCAATCACGATCGCGAAGGAAATCGAACAGTATCGGCCGCGCTGGTTTGAGGAGCCGGTTCCTCCGGAAGATATCGCTGCTCTAAAGCTTGTTTCGCAAAAAACATCCATACCGATTGCAACCGGGGAAAGAGCACTAACGAAGTACGGGTTTGCCCCATTGATCGAAAGCCATGCAGTGGATATAATCCAACCAGATATCGTTAACACCGGCGGGATTTTAGAGGCGAAGAAAATTAGCGCTATGGCAGATGCACATTTTATCACTGTTGCGCCCCACCAAGCCGAAGGACCTCTGGCTACGGCTACCTGTCTTCAACTGGACGCCTGCATCCCTAATTTTCTAATTCAGGAAAGTTTCGACGAATTCGATGTGCAATGGAGAAAGGACATCTTAGACGCTCCCATCGAAATTGAGAACGGCTTTATGAAAATTCCAGAACGTCCGGGTTTAGGAGTAGATCTGAATATGAAAGCGGTGGAAGATCATTTAGCTGCAGGCGTCACCGACTTTGATTTGTTCGAAGAAGGATGGGAAAATAGGAATTTGCCAAAGAACTAACTGAACCTCGCTTCGGACTTGATCAAAGATTTAACTCGTATCTTTCCCGTGCCAAACTTTCAACAATGAAAATTGAAAGAGTCGGATTCATCGGCCTGGGACAAATGGGAAAGCACATGGCATTCAATCTTGTAAAAGCGGGCTTTCCTGTTATAGTATACAACCGGACCAAAGCTGCAGCTGACGATTTAGTGCGGAACGGGGCCGAATCAGCCTCTACACCTCTTGATGCAGGAAAAAGGGCGGATGTAGTAGTACTTTCTTTGCCGACTCCGGAGATAGTGAAAGAGATAATTTTCGGGGAGAGTGGAGTGGCAGGGTCACTGAAAGAAGGCAAAGTTATCATTGATACGAGCACCATCGATCCCCAATCTGCAAGAGATATAGAAGATACACTCAAGAAGAAAGGAATACTCTTTCTCGACGCACCAGTAAGCGGCGGTCCGGAAAGAGCTATGGATGGCACTCTAACATTCATGGTGGGTGGTGACAAAAAAGTCTTTGAAGACTGCGATCGAATATTTAGGGCGATGGGCAAAAATATCTTTTACATGGGGGGCTCAGGATCCGGTCAAGGAACAAAGCTCGTAAATCAGATCCTCGTATCCGCCCATACGGCAATCACAGCTGAGGCAGTTCAATTCGGGAGTGAACTTGGTCTCAATATGAGAGATGTAATAGAAGTAATAAAAACCAGCGCTGGTGATTCCGCGATGTTTAGAAGAACCGCTCCGCTGATGCTGTCTCAAGAGTTCAAGCAGGGGTGGCAAACCTACCTTATACACAAAGATCTGAAACTCGTCCAAAAAACTTCATCAGAGCTTCGACTTCCAATGATAATTTCGGCGAGCGTAATCG
>JAPCJV010000319.1 GCA_027886785.1 Nitrososphaerota archaeon
GTTTCGACGAAACGACCCGGCCGTGTTCGGGGTGGAGGTTCTTGAGGGAAGGCTCAAGCAGAAAAGTAATGTAATGAATGAAACTGGAAAGACGATCGGATCGATTCATCAAATCCAAAACGAAGGAAAGACCGTTTCTACGGCGAACAGAGGAGATCAAGTCGCTGTTTCCATGTCCGGCCCCACAATAGGCAGACAGGTAAACGAGGGAGACGTGCTCTATACTTTACCCGGGGAACAGGAAGTACGTACAATCAATCAAAAATATTTACAGCTTCTCTCAGAGGAGGATAAACAGTTGCTGAAGGAAATAATAACGGTACGGAGAAAAGCGTCTCCGCTCTACGGGTACTAGGCAAAAAAACGCTTATTAGCGAACAATTTAGTACTTTTTCACTTATCGCGTGATTGGTTAATTGGCTTCTTTCAAAGTTGTCATTGCAGACCCGAAAGAGGGCAAAGCGAAGTCAGTTGAAATCAAAGATCAACAGGCTCAGCCTCTCCTGGGAATGAGAATTGGAGAGGAAGTGGACGGTTCGCTCTTGGGTATAGAAGGAAAGGTCCGAATTACTGGAGGAAGCGATCGGGCAGGCTTTCCCATGAGGAGCGACGTAATGGGTGGAGTCAAAAAATACGTACTCATGACCCGAGGGACAGGATTCAGAAAAGGTTCGGGCGAGGGTACGAAAAAGAGAAAGTTAGTCCGCGGGAACACGATCACTGACGAGATTTATCAGATAAACGCGATTTCTCTCTAACTCTTCCGCCGTTCATTCATCACAGTGCGGAAGCTCTTATATTGGAATAACAAAGGAAACTACTTCTCCTAATGTCCGGTTCTTCACCCGAATTAAAAACTCGAAAAATTCCCAAACAACCTGAAGTGAATATTGGTACTTCAGGGCACGTAGATCACGGGAAGACGACGCTAGTGCAAGCAATAACCGGCGTCTGGACCAGCGCTCACAGCGAGGAGCTGCGCCGAGGGATCACGATCAAGGTCGGATACGCGGACGCCGCTTTTTACAGGTGTACTGGGTGTCCCCCTCCTGAGTGTTTTAGGACAGAGCCTAACTGCGAGGGGTGCGGGGGTGAGCCGAACCTCTTGCGGGTCGTGAGTTTTGTTGATTGTCCGGGACATGAGAGTTTGATGGCCAACATGCTTTCGGGCGCAGCGGTAATGGATGGGTCGATCCTTGTGATCGCGTCTAATGAGAAGGTTCCCCAGCCTCAAACGCGGGAGCACTTGCTTGCGCTCCAGATGCTGGGAATGAAGCATATCGTCATTGTTCAGAACAAAGTGGATTTAATCACGGATAAGGAAGCGGCAGAAAATTACAAGTCCATCAGGAATTTTGTTTCCGGTAGCGTCGCCGCTGACGCACCCATCATTCCGGTATCAGCGCAGCATAAGTTGAACATCGACGCCCTAATTGAAGCCATTGAAAAGACGATACCAACTCCCACACGAAAGGATGATGCACCTCCTCTCATGGAAGTCTTGCGATCCTTTGACGTAAACCATCCTGGACTCGACGAATCCAAGTTGATGGGAGGAGTGGTGGGAGGGACGCTTCTCCAAGGCAGGCTGCGCGAAGGAGACGAAATAGAACTGAAACCGGGGATTATTGAAGAAGGAAAAACGGAGGGAGAGCCGGTCATAACAAAGGTGACTTCTCTCATGACCTCAGCTGGGCATCAGAAGGAAGCTCGTTCTGGCGGGCTGATCGCCGTTGGCACTGAACTGGATCCTTTCTTTACTCGATCCGATCTTCTGGTGGGATCGGTACTCGGAAAACCAGATCACCTCCCTCCCGTATACGATTCCCTTTCGTTAGACGTCAAGCTGTTCGAGACGGCGGTCGGTACCCAAGAGCTAGTGAAGGTAGACAAAATTCGAATGAGCGAAATTCTCAGATTGAATGTGGGTACAGGAGTGACTGTGGGAAATGTTAGCTCGTCTAGAGAATCGATTATCGATTGCAAATTGAAAAAGCCAATTTGCGCTACGAAGGGAAGTAGCGTAGCTATCAGCAGACGAATTGGAGACCGATGGCGTTTGATCGGCGCCGGGACTGTCAGGTAATTATCGAAGGTACTCTCGTAACCGATGCCGGTTCTTCTCTGCGACACCGATTTCCTAATCAAAGTTACGAATGACCCGATCCCCGAATTCAAGTCTTTTCTAGAAAGCACGGGCTTCGAACTTGCGACGCTTCCTGCGGTAGTTAGGGAACTGAAGGGATTGTTGCGGAGTCCCAAAAAATCAACAGGGCGAAGGGCGAAATTGGCCTTGCAGTCTGTGGGGAGTTTGATTCGCGTTGAAGGAGAAGATCAATCTCCTAGTACTGAGCCAGATGTACAGTTGATCTATTTTGCAGAAAAATCCAAGGATAGTTTTGTAATTGCCACCCTGGATGGTAATTTGCTGACGAAACTAGAAAAAAAGCGAGTGCCCTATCTAACTCTCAGAAAGGACCGGCCTTTTCACCGGCAGTTTTCCAGAGCAACGTATTTAACGACAAAAAGCCGATAGTGCTCTGAAGGTTTTACCGTACGTTTCAGATTTCCGAGTTAGAGGATGTAATCCGCGTCCCACCGGCAAAGTTCGGCGCCAAGCTGGACGAAGTTGCCAGGGATATTCTGAAGGGTAAATACGAGAGTACAATTAACCCTGACCTCGGCTACATTATTCTGATTACAAACATCGCGGTCGATCCTACTGGGAAGATTATCCCAGGAGATGGAGCGACTTTCCACAAAGTCAATTTTGACGTGATGACTTTCTTTCCCAAGGTCCAGGAAATAGTGGAGGGCGAAGTCGTCGAAATCACAGATTTTGGGGCATTCGTGAGAATCGGCCCCACCGACGCGCTCCTTCATCTGTCGCAGATAACGGATGACTACCTGTCCAGCGACGTCAAGCAGGGAATGATTATTGCGAGTCAATCAAAGCGAATATTGAAGGTGGGCAGCAAGGTCCGTGTGAGAATTACAGCTGTCAGTTTACCTCGAGGCGCCGCGCTGGGGAAGATCGGAGTCACCTGTCGTCAACCTTTCCTTGGCGCTTGGGAGTGGATCGAGGAGGACGTCGCGAAAGCCGAAAAAGGAATCGGAAAGAAAGGAGAAGCTAAAGAAAAAACCGAGAAACCCGAAAAAGGAAAACCTGGTAAAAAGTGATTATGATAA
>JAPCJV010000032.1 GCA_027886785.1 Nitrososphaerota archaeon
ACATTACAACATTCCAGATGGTTTCATTTCATTCAGTCTGTATCAACGGCGAATTTTTCTAGAGTCTGCAACGAACACGCTGGAGGTTCTGTCGCGAGGCGTATCTAGAGCTACAGCTGCTCACGAGAAAAGGATCTTAGACAAGTTTTACCAAGCAACAGAGTTTGAGAAAGGTTTCTGGGACCAAGCCTACAACGATTAGGGGTGCTTATCTGGATTCTGTTAATTCAAAGATCGGCCCCAGGCAGGACAATCGGAAATTTCGCTACTCAAAAATGATCTTTTGAATTAAGCTAATTTGACACGGGGTCGAGAAACGAAAATTGTATTGCCCTAATTGTGGAAAGCTAGTCGAAGACCACGCGGTTTATTGCGGAAATTGCGGCAAGTACCTGGAGCCGACGAGAATGTATCACTCGCCTTCCTCCTACAATCCTAACGTTCGAAATGTAAAACGGCGCAGCTCAACGCTGAATACTTGGGGCCTTGTGTTGTTTGCAATTGCGATTTTCGTCTTTCTTTTCGGCGGTGCGTCCCCAGATGCCGAGCTTTTGTTCGTTCTCGCCATAGCTCCATCCGCGTTTCTCATCTGGTTCTTTCATCATTCTGACAAATACAAACACGAATCACATAGACTGATGACGGTGACCTTTATTCTAGGCGCCGTATCAATCATTCCGGCAATATTTCTCGAATCCATCCTTAGACGCATCATTCCGAATGGTCCCGACATATTGACAACATTCCTCTTTTTCCTAATCGGTGTGGGCCTGGTCGAGGAGTCGCTCAAATTTCTGTCGGTCCGCATTTACGCCTACAGGTCTCCCCTGTTTGATGAGCCAATGGATGGAATCGTGTTGGGCGTAACGGCGGCCCTGGGATTTGCCACGATCGAAAACATCGGTTATGTGTTTCAATTTGGAATAGCTACTGCCATTCTCAGGGGACTTCTCAGCGTTCCCGGACATGCATTTTGGGGAGCGATAATGGGCTTCTATCTGGGCGAGGCGAAGGTCAGGAAAAATTCCTCAATTGCCCTCAGGGGACTTGTAATTGCGATCTTTCTCCACGGCTTGTTCGATACAATCGGCAGCGCAGTGCCAAACGGACTAGTATCTTTGATATTGCTAGCTGCCTTTATCCTCCTCATTTACTTCAAGGTCGTGAAAACGGAAATTACCGAAGCAGAAAAAGAATCACCTTACCGACCCGGCGGAGCGGCGTTTCGATAAGATAAGATGGATCAAAAAAATAATTGAAGGGTTATCTCAGAATTCACGCGTATCTTCATCGTGTTCTAGCAATTAGAACGTGGGAATAGCCGATCACAATTGGGTAGTTTGAAATAGCTCTTTTTCGCATTATGTCTCTTGTGATGCTCGACTTCGGGGATTACTTCCGAAAAGCCTTCAAGTTCATGATTGTTGGGGCCATCGGAGCGGTGATCAACTGGGCACTGCTTTACTTTTTCGTTCAATACCTCAATGTATGGTACATAAGTGCGGAGATCGTTGCTACGATTATTGTTTTTGGTGTAAATTTTAATGGGAATATTCTTATGAAGAACATCAAGATCAGGAAGGGCGCAGAAGTGGTGAAGACCTCCCCTCCCCCATTGAAACCTGAGGATGTCGCCAAATAATTTCTTTTGAACGAATAAGTATCGAAATTTCTGACAGTCAGCCACGAGTAGCTCGAACTGCAAACATTCGATGTGGTTCTTTCCTTGATTTTTGACTTCTAAATTAGGAATTCTGTAGCAAAACTTCTGATGCTCTGAATTTGGTCTGGAGTTGGAACCTTGCCATCGGGGCTGGGTACGAGTACGGCATCAGAAACTCCAAGATCATCCAGTTCCTTCACGAGTTTTCTGTTTTGGGACATGTTTCCTGAAAACTGGATTCTCTTTTCGCCGTTCGGCCCCAGGTATTCAGTACTTGTGGTTTTTGTGTTGAGCCCAATTCTAATGCAAATGTCTTTGTTTTTCGCCTCTGGAGAAAGCTGTCTGAAGTGCGACACTAAATCAGTGAAGATCTCCATGGGATACACATTGGGATGCCATGCATCTCCTATTGAAACCGCGCGCTTCATTGCGGCTTCACTTGCCCCCCCGATCCAAATCGTTAACTTTTCCGAGGTCGGCCGCGGCTCGAAGACCACGCTCTCAAAGTTTTGCGGAAGAATTTTACTGTGAAACTCAGTTTCGCCCCTCCAGAGACTTCGGATCAGCCTGATTCCTTCGTCTAACCTCTTTCCTCGAGTGCGAAAGTCAGAACCCACGTGCGAAAATTCCTTTTCATTCCAGCCCACAGACATCGCGAGCAGAATGCGTCCTCCGGTAAAGGCGTCAAGCGAGGCAAGCTGTTTTGCTACCACCACGGGATTGCGCATTCCGAGGACCAGAGAGGATATTCCCAGTTTCACCCTGCTGGTTTGAGGAGCGAGAAAGGCAAGCGTTGTGATCGAGTCGACTATCTTTTCATACGGAGTACCGCTGTTTTTCGGCATCAACAAGTGATCTGTCGTCCAAATGGAATCGTATCCCAACTTTTCGGCTTCAATTGCTATCGATCGGACGCCATCGACAGACATAGAGTCCCCATAATTGGGAACGCAAACTCCAAATTTCAAAATGATCAGGATGCTTTCCATTATTGTAAGCTAATTAGAATAGCGTCTTTCTGATCAGCAAAGGAATCTAGGTACGATCTGTTTTCAGGTTGGCTCTCTCTTTTTTGAGGAAAAGAGCCATTTCAATTTCGTCCACGTATTTTCCCCTAATTAGATGTTGCTTGCGCAGAATCCCTTCAACCACAAATCCGAACTTCATGTACAGATTGAGTGCTACTTGATTTGTTGAAAAAACACCTAGCGAAATCTTCTCAATACTTTGCCTTTCTGCCGCCCAGTCAAGTGTATGCCTCATGAGAGCCGAACCCACTCCCTTATTTCTGTACTCGTCGATTACATGCATCCCCAAATTCGAGACGTGCCTTGTTTTTTTCAGGTTCCAATAAGGCCAGAGATTTAGGGCACCAATTATTCTATCTTGAAATACTGCAACAAGAGTTAGTGAAGAGGCGTCAGACATTCGTTCAAGATAGTATTTTTTCGTTGCATCATTGACCTTCTCCGTCGCAATGTAAATTTCTTCTCTCGCCACTCGACGAATGTTTCGTAGGATTGAAGGCAAATCCTTCTCAGTTGCTTTTCTGACTGAAATTTCCAGAGATTCTTTCACAGAAGTTTTCTCCTTGAGTCGAGATTTTGCTCTGATATTTTCATAAAACACTTAGCTTTGATTGTGTAATTCACAGAGGTCTCTTTTATTCACACGAAAACATAATACCGCGATTCCGTATTTTATTTGACAGTAATCCCCCACGCCCTCTTTTTCACAAATCCTTAGGATCGTAATCATTTGCGGTGTCATTTCGCTATTGGTTGTAGGCGCGGTACTGTACACCCTGTATGGCGCGACGGCCCTGCTAGTATTTTCGGAATTTGTTTCCGTCCCGATCGCTCTGGGGCTTATCATAGATACAAAACTCAGGAAAAAGTTCTCCAGCGAGAAAGGCGGTTGGTGGACGGGGATGGTGGTTGAAGGCAAGAAAGTTGGAATCAGGGTTGACTGGAACTCGTGCATGGGCGCCTCGAGTTGCGTTGAACTCGCTCCGAAGGTTTTCAGACTAGATTGGGAGAAAAAGAAATCCGTGTTTGATCCAGCACCGCTGGTCCTTCTTGATAAGAAGGGAGCCGATCCTGAAAGAATATTCTATGCCGCTCAATCTTGTCCTTATCGCGCGATCGTTTTGGAAGATGAAGAAACTGGAGAGAGGATCTATCCTTAGCTCGGTAGACTAGACCGGAGAACCGCAATTGCCGCAGAACTTTTGTCCCATGCTAACACGTGTTCCGCATTTAGGGCAAGTGACTGAAGCAGCTGCAGGTTGAGCATTCTGAAGGGGCGGGATCCCCGCAGCTCCTGCAGTGAAAGGCGTCTGATATCGTACGAGGTTTTCTCGGATGACGCCGTACGCTTTTTCAGCTTCAGAGTTTGGAAGATCATTGAGTGTCAAGGGATCTCCCCCGAATCTAAGAGTGCATTTCACTGTAGATCTTAGGATACCCTTGTCGAGAACGACATTTGCGATGTCTTGAAAACTGAAATCGGTGTAATCTTTTTTCAGACCGAGATCGTGCGGATGACGCAAGATAATGCGTTCGTTTGTTATGATCACGGAATCAATGTTGATCTTTGGATGGTAGAATTTCTGTTTGATGTATACCTCTACTTGCTCATTCGGCCCCAATATTTTCTTCAGGTCTTCCGGCGGATTCTCCAAGACAAATACTTCCTATACAAAGAACATGAAGAGACCACTATTTACATTTGTGCAGGGCGATTCTTCCTGAATTGTACTGCCGAACAGTCACCTAGCTTCTTGTTTGATCATTTGAATAATGTAGCCCAGACTACGGGCGGCATCAAACTGCCACCCTGCCTCTGGGGTATGCATGAGGTACGGGATCGTGTAGTTCAAGGTGCAGGACCAATCAACAAAGCTAATTTCATCCGGTTTCAACTTCAGAGGTCTGAGCCCGTTCGCGAGATACCGGATTGTATCCGGCATCTGCTGCACTGGAATGATCAACTCTGCCATGTACTCGCCCTCCTCGATCCACGCATGATTCCATGTAAACGGACAAGCCGTGAAGATCGACATCGCGTGCCGTGCTAAATCTTCAGACAGCAACCTGAACCTGTAGGTAACTAAGAACATCGTATGCTTTGCCCAAGAATCTTTACTTCCGATCCACTGGAACTTGAATCCGCGAATCATCCTCGATCCGAACACGTGGTTTCGCATATGATACGAAATATCACTGTCGGTCAGATTGAGTTTTCTTGCGATGTCGACCGACTTTGTCCACGGATCCAGCTGCAGAGACTTGATAATTTGGAGGTCTACGTGATCAAACTTGATCTTGTATTTGTGGACCGACGAGGAATCTTTCGTTGCCTGCGCTTTGTATTCCGAGGGATTGCTCGCAAGACGGGAAAAGTCAATGTCCCATACCCCATTCGCGTAGTCATAATACTTCGTTTTCATGCCCAGGATTTCTTTCCATACAATTCCGCGCAATTTCGGGTTTTCAATAAGCTTCATTTCTTCAAGGGCTTTCAGAAGCTTCGCGAGCTCCATCACTTTGCGTCCTGGAATCATGAATTCGCAGTCAAAAGAATGAGTAGACAGTGATCTACCAAAATAATGTAGACCCGCATTTTGATGCAGACCTCCAAACAGCGAGGTGATGTCAGCAATATCTGACGACGCATCGAGGCTAACTCGAAACCTGGAGAGGCCAAATTTCTCCGGGTCGATGAGGGGAGCGATTGTAATGCCTTGATCTTTCAGTCGCTGCATTCTGAATCTGAGGGTCTGGTAAGGTATAGCCAGCTCCTCCGAAATTCTGTTGAGATTGCGAGCTCCGTCCTGGTCTATGTATGGAGATAGCCTAGTCAGAAATTCGGAAACCTTGTCTGCCGGTATCCTCAACTACGGATTGCCAACCCCTGTAAAACCCAATATTTCAGGTATCATACCTCGCAAAGAAACTACGTAGCGCTGATCGCGCCTCAACTAAACTTTGATCTGACTTTTCATATATATTGTGAATGCAATGCAATTTCTTTTCGTTCACTTGACGCAGTTCTTTGCCTCCATTTTTTGATTGGTAACTTTGCATATCGTATCTGAATCAAGACGCTCGTCAAAAGGCGTGGCTATTGCTAGAGATCACCTAAAATTAATAATTTTGTAGCTAAAACCGAAAAATTTTTCTAAAAGCTGGGAAAGGGGTTGCCCATGTCCATCGACGAGAAAATCAAATTAGGACTACTCGCTCTCTCCGTAGTGTCTGCGATAGCGGTCGCTGCACACTTTGGGCATGTCGAAATTCCAAAGCATCCTCTCTTGGATGTAATTGGACCCGGCGGTTCCCATTAGGAAGCTCGAGAATCGATATAATTAGGGCAAGCCAGTCAATGGCTTGTCTTTCCCCTTTTTCTTAGAAAGTCTTATCGATTCCTTCTTGAATCTGTATCATGTTCCATTTGAAGGAAAAGAACGAGGTTCGCCGCTTTTCTCTGGAGCAGTACCCTCGATCGAAAACTCTCCTTATTGTGGTTATGCTAGCTTTATTTCCACTACTAGTCCTTTTCGCCTTTTACTCGTCTTTGAACGTGGCAGCGACTAATGGTCCCATTTTCAAGCTGGGCAACTTCAGTCAGCCTCCAAACAATTTTTTTGTGGCAACGACAAATCACACATTATACACTTTCACCATCAATAATACAAATTTGTTTAGCCAACCCAATAACTTCTTTTCTTCCGTCTCCATTCCTCCTGCTTACGTTTTCGCCCTAATAGCAATCTTATTTTCAGCAGTGGTATTAGGTATGGTTAGAAATATCCAACGTCAAAGAAGGATCTCTGCATTCGAAGTTTCGGAGGGCACAAAAGCCATGAGAGCGGAAGTAATAGCTGTACTGGACGACGCCGTTTCAAGATTGCAGGAAGGAAGCAATTATCGAGAGACAATTCTCGAATGCTACAGAAGGATTTCACAAGTTATAGAGTCCAAAATCGCTTTTGACAGCAGTTCCAAAACACCAAGAGAATTCAAAATTATTGCTTCGGAACGGTTACAGTTTAGATCTTCTTATCTTTCTCAAGTAACCGATCTTTTCGAACTGGCTAGGTATAGTCAGCACGAAATTACGAAGGGAGAGGCAGAAGCGGCCATGGATTGTTTTTCAAATCTGAAGGCAGACCTTGTTCAAGAAAGAGATTAGTTTTGGAAGCTGCTGCTAATTCTAAGCGCGCCTCGGCGCGATTAAGCATTCTTTTTGGTGCTCTCGTTTTGGTACTCGCGTTTCTCCGCAGCTCACAAATTATTTTGGTAGTGGCACTTTACGTGTGCTTGCTATTTGCAGGGGTGTCAATAGCAGTGTTCATCCTGTATTCGACATCGCCTTGGGAATCTAAAGATCCCCGAGACGACTCAACTCTCACTGAGCAGCGACACTCCAAGGGCAACGATGTTGTTTCCTCCCTCAACGTGTACGTGAAATTTGCGTCTCGAGGTTCGGGGCATTCAAGGAGAGAAATTGCATACATTCTGAGAAACATCCTGGCGAATCAAAACATGCTACGAAAACCTACGGACATCAATACTCGCCAAATGCTCGAGAAAGATTGGGAAAATATAGTGCATCGTTACATCCCTGACAATTCGCGAATCCCGATAGATCCGGTAAACCTCGGATTCAAGACGAAAGCCTCAAGACAAGAAAGGGAGGCCTATCTGGCTAGTCTGGAGCGGATAATAGATTCATTCCGAAATAATTGAATCTCTCACACAAGAATCTTAAAATTCGTATTTTCTCGAGAACGTTTAGATGGCATCCGGGCAGCTGACGCAGGATTCAGCTCAAAAATTAATTGATGAAGTAGGCAAAGCCATCGTGGGAAAATCAGCCACGCTTCGGTTGATCTTGCTCTCGATCTTGTGCAATGGACACGTACTGTTTGAAGATCTGCCGGGGCTGGCGAAGACTCTCACTGCCAGATCTTTTGCTCAGAGTCTGGGGTGCGAGTTTAAGCGCATCCAGTTTACTTCCGATTTACTCCCGGCAGATATCACTGGAAGCTACGTGTTCAATAGAGCGACGTCCGAATTTGAATTCAGGCAAGGGCCGATCTTTTGCAACATACTTCTCGCGGACGAAATCAACAGGGCTCCGCCCAGAACTCAATCCGCACTGTTGGAAGCTATGCAAGAGCGTCAGGTCACGATCGAAAATGAAACTATGCGGCTCCAAGCGCCCTTCATCGTTTTTGCAACCCAGAATCCCATTGAGTACGAAGGTACTTACCCTCTGCCGGAAGCACAACTAGACAGGTTTCTGATAAGAATTAGCCTTGGATACCCAACTCAAGACGAGGAGACAGAAATTCTAGAGAGAAGATCTTCGAGACGCAGCGAGGACATTTTACTAAACCAAGTAGTCGATAAACAAAAGCTCCTCGAAATGCAACAATTCGTCGAACTCGTCCACATTGACAAGGATTTGGAAAAGTACATTGTTGATATTGTCAGCAGGACTCGTTCTCATTCATCCGTGGAAGTAGGATCTAGTCCTCGGGGGTCGCTTGCGATCCTGAAGCTGGCGAAGGCGCACGCTTGGCTAGATCAACGGGACTTTGTACTCCCAGACGACATAAAGTCCGTCGCTGTGCCCGCCTTGAATCACAGAATGATCCTCACTGCGGATAATTGGTTGAGAGGAACAAAACCCGAAAGCATTGTCGAGGAGATCCTGGGGAAGGCTCCGGTTCCAAAAATTCCCTCGCAACCGGCATGAGGCAGTCGAGCAAAAAAATGCGAGAAAAAAGACAAATTTCGGAACCCGAAGCAATAGTTCTCAATTCGAAAGATAATGTGGCAACCGCGATCAAAGCAGTATTGAAGGGACAGACAATAATAATTCAATCAGTAACCGGGCGTGAAAGTCTTAATGCAATGGAAAGTATTCCAGCGGGTCACAAGATCGCTTTGACGAATATTTCCAAGAATAATCCGATCATCAAGTTTGGAGAAGAGATTGGTGCCGCTACAAAGAATATTCCCCAAGGAACTCACGTCCACACTCATAACGTTCGCAGACCAACATCCAGATCGACTTGAGGATCATTCCGCGGGTATCCTAATCGAACGCTCGACGATGGCTGTAGACCTGCCTCCAAAAATTATTCCGCCTTCTTCGTGACCGAGCAATTCCGATTTTGTCTCTTTTCCAGAAGCTGTTCGAAGTAGCAGATCGAAAAGTTTCTTTGCAGCGAGCTCTTGCGTGATGCTCCCTTCCAAGATTGCGCCGGCGTTAAAATCCATGTCTCCCGGCATAGTCTTGAATGTAAGTGGATTTGCGCACACTTTGATTAGTGGAGCGATCAAGTTTCCATTGGCCGAGCCGCGGCCCGTTGTGAAAAAGGTAATTTGTGCGCCTGCGGCTGCAAAGTCCGTCGGCTCTCCATCGGCCTCGAGGCCATAGTGCCTGATGCTTTTCGCAACGAGGCCGTCGACTACGTACCAGCCCGATTTACTCGGATATTCTCCTGGATCGAGCAAGTCTTCGAGCCCACGATGCCCTGTTTTCATAAACGCGCCGTAGGATTTCTCCTCGATCGTCGTTAATCCTCCGAGGATATTTCCGGGGGACATCATAGAATGGTCTTCCCCGAATCGTGCCTCGAATTCCCCATCAGCGTCATGAATTCTAGAAATAACCTGGTTTGCTACTTTCTGATTTTTCGCGCGACGACGAATGGCTTCATCACATCCGGTCATTTCAGTGAGTTCGCTGGAAAGTATTTTTCCACCGCAATCGATGACGTCGTCAGATACTAAACCTACCACTGGATTTGCGGTAAGGGCCGAGGTCGCATCAGATCCCCCGCACTTTACTCCAACTGTCAGAAGACTTGCATCGTGCTGTGATTTTCGAATCTGAGATATTCCTCTGGCGAGCTTCTTTGCGATCCTCACTCCTTTTTCAATTCCGTCTCTGGTCCCCGATAATTTGGACACATCCAGTATTTCGACTGTCTTCCCGGATTTAGAAATTCCATCGGCAACCTTCGAGACCGCGATGCCTGTGTTTTCAGATCCTAAGAGCAACACTGCACCCAGATTCGGATTCCGCCCGATCCCTACAAGCGCGTGGAGATCATGGTCGTTTTTCATCCGGCGGAAGCTCGACCATCCAAAGGAAACCGCGTTAGGAACCTGCTCGGCGATCTTTCGAGAGATAAAGACCGCATTTTCTGCAGTGTAGATAACGGCCGTTTTGTTCCTGACACCTACTTG
>JAPCJV010000320.1 GCA_027886785.1 Nitrososphaerota archaeon
AGCAATTAGGCGACGAACAAGCAATGGAGAAGGGGATCAAACGCGCCATTTCCCTCGCTTCAGAGAGTAGTGAAAACAAAATTGTGACTGGCTTTGGTCCGGCGGGGAAAATTCCTCGTAGCAGTTCGAATTTCAAAAAGGTGTCTGAGAGAATCAAACAGGAGACTGCCTCCAAGGGAGCGAAGACTACGATCAATACTGCTCTTCGCTTCAGTAAATTAATCCACAGAGTTGCTGGAACGATCACTGCACGGGTTTCGCATGTTGCGATTCAGAATTCAAACGGCTTGGATGCCTATCACAAATACACTGGGGCATCACTCGTAACAGTGTCTCTTGCAAAAAAAGACAATTCCACGGGAGTGGGATTTTCGTCGCAGGCTTCAAACAATTTTGAAGACCTCGATTTTGTATCTGTTTCTAAAGATGCAGCTAACGATGCGGTTCGCAGCGTAAAACCAAAAGAGATCCCTCTCGGCAAATACGATGTCATTTTTTATCCGAATGCAGTTTTTGATTGGATCGGTTCTTTCGTTCAGTTGGGATTTTCCACGCAACGAATGAAGGGATACGTCGAAACTGGGAAGAAATGTGCATCAGAAGAGCTCAGCATTGTCGATGATCCGAACGATCCTGAAACGCTGATGGCGATCCCCTTCGATGCCGAGGGAACTCCAACCAGAAAGCTGACGTTAGTAGAGAAGGGAATCGCAGTCTCCCAATGCTATGATATCAATTCGGCAAGAAAAGCGGGGACACAAAGTACGGGGCACAGTCCGTTCCCCAACGATCTAACATACGAATCGAAATTCTTTCCCGCCTGGATTTACTTCCCCGCAAACCAAATAGTCAAACCGGGCAAATCGTCAATGGAAAAAATGATCGCCGAATCAAAGAAAAAGACAGTTGTTGTAAAACGATTCATGTACGGGGGACTCCCGATGTGCGTTTCCGAAACTGAAATTATGCAAGGCTACACAATGGGAACTTGGCTAGTGGAGGATGGCGAGATCGTCCACCCGCTACCGTCTCTGCGGCTTTCGCATTCTTTGACTGGGCTCGTAAATAATATCGTCGATGTCGGCAATAAGAAATCGGTAAAGAAACTCGGGTGCATGAATGCTCCCTGTATGAAAGTTCAAAACGTTGATTTCAGCGTTTCAACGAGCATGTCAATTCCGCAAGGTGTTCTTTGAGACGAGTTCCTCTTCGCGCCATGAGCTTCTCGGCTACATCGTCAAAAGGCTAATCTTGGTGATTCCGGTTTTTCTTGGGGTTTCACTTGCGGTTTTCATCATCGAAGCAGTGACACCCGGAGATCCGGTGCTGATCCGTTTAGGATTCGCTCCGCACATCAATGGCCTGCAAATAGAGGCCGTTCGAATCGAGCTGGGTCTCGACCAACCTCTCTACATTCAATATTTGAGCTATCTGAATCTGCTCATACATGGAAATCTAGGAAACGACATCAGATCGAATATTCCGGTAATCCAAGAAATCGCCGACACCTTTCCCAGAACCATGTATCTTTCGATTACTAGCATGCTTTTCGCTCTTGTTGTGGGAATTCCCATTGGGATATACTCTGCGATGAAACAGTATTCCATTTTTGACAGGATCTCTACTATAGGATCCCTAACTGCGGCGTCGATTCCCAACTTCTGGTTGGCAATTGTGTTAATATTGATCTTCTCCTATTCGTTGAAGCTCCTTCCTTCTTTTGGATCTACATCATTGCAAAATTTAATTCTACCATCCATAGCGGAGGGAGCTTCTGCGGCCGCGGTGATTGTGAGATTTACGAGATCCAGCATGCTCGAAGTTGTAAGGCAGGATTTCATAAGGACTGCAAGATCGAAGGGTCTCAAGGAAAGGGTTGTGATCTACAGGCACGCCCTAAAGAATGCACTCATACCCATAGTAACCGTCATCGGTCTTACCTTTGGTTTCCTGCTCTCGGGTGCGTTTTTCATAGAGTACGTGTTTGCTTATCCTGGGATTGGACGACTCGCCGTGGAGGCGATCCAGCAAAAGAATTTCCCTGTTGTTCAGGGGACGGTTCTTGTAATTTCGATCGCCTTCGTGTTGCTTAATCTCTTCGTGGATATAGTCTACGTCTACATTGATCCTCGAGTGAAACTCCAATGACCACCGTTCTCCCTGAAAAGGAAGCCCAGCCTCTTCCACCTGAACCCCAAGCTACGGAAAGCTATGGGGAGGGTCAGGTCATCTTGCAGTCTCTGCGAAGAAACAAAACTGCTTTTGTAAGCGTGATCTACGTAATCATTGTGATAATTGCAGCGCTTGTCGCACGTTACATCGCTCCGTACGATCCCCTGAGTCAGAATCTAGCGCTGAGATTCCAAGGCCCAACCTGGGCGCATATTTTTGGACTTGACGAGTTTGGTCGCGACATTTTCAGTCGAATTCTCGATGGAGCATCTGTTTCGCTGCAAGTCGGAATAGAGGTCGTCGCATTCGCTCTCGGCATAGGAGTGATTGCCGGGACTATATCCGGATATTTTGGAGGCATCATAGATTCCGTGATCATGCGTTTTGCAGACGTTTTTCTGGCATTTCCCGGACTGGTTCTTGCTATAGGGATCAGTGCTGCGTTGGGGACGGGCATAACCAACGTCGTAATCGCATTGGTGGTCACTTCATGGCCCACTTATGCGCGGGTGATCAGAGGACAGACTCTATCCTTGAAGGGTTTGGAATTCATTACATCCGCGAGAGCAATCGGGGCAGGAAGACTGCGAATAATCGCCTCCCATATAATTCCTAACACTCTACCTCCAGTACTTGTACTTGCAAGTCTGGGGATGGGAGGAGCAATTCTCGCCGAGGCTGGGCTTAGTTTCTTGGGTTTGGGCATCGCACCCCCCAATCCGAGTTGGGGCAACATGGTATCCGAAGGTCAGGACTATATTCTGCAGGCGCCTCACATCTCCGTTATTGCGGGCCTTACAATCACGATTACAGTACTCGCGTTCAATCTGCTCGGCGACGGGCTGCGTGACGCTCTAGATCCCAAACTTCGGATCTGAATACCTAAGAAATTGAGCAAATGGAGAAGAGCCAGGGCCACCTAATGCAGGAATCAGAATTGGTGGAGAGCAAAAAAGCGAATGAGCCTGTTCTAAGAGTACGCAATCTACAGACTACCA
>JAPCJV010000321.1 GCA_027886785.1 Nitrososphaerota archaeon
GCCAGCCGGACGGCAATTTCCCCGGACGAGGTCCGGAACCGACGCCTTCGGTCCTGAACGACATGTGTGAAGCAGTAAAGGCGTACAAGGCCTCGTTCGGGGTGGCGTACGACGGAGATGGCGACAGGAGTTTATTCTGCGATGAGAACGGGATAATCTATTGGGGCGATCGCACCGGCTCTATGCTTGCGGACTATTTGCTCTCGAAGCATGAGGGTGGACCAGTCGTAACTACAGTCAGTACTTCGGCCTTGGTAGGATTGGTCGCAGCAAATCACAACGCCAAAACAATCTGGACGACGGTGGGGAGCGTGGATGTATCTCGGGCGATGATCGATAATAATGCTCCACTGGGTCTGGAAGAAAACGGGGGTTTCTTTTACGGCCCTCATATTCCCGTGAGAGATGGAGCCATGACCACTGCGCTGGTTTTGGAAGCGCTCGCAGTCAAGCAAGTAACTTTCTCCAAAGCGATTTCCTCGCTGAAGACGTTCTATCAGAGGAAAGCAAAGTTCGAGTGCCCAAACGACAAAAAGAAGGGTGTAATGGCTTCCCTGGAATCGAAGGGGGAAAGAGGAGGAAAGATCGACCGCACCGATGGCTTGAAGATCTGGGTAGATTCGACCTCCTGGATCCTGCTCCGCCCAAGCGGCACGGAACCGCTTATTCGTGTATATGCCGAATCAGACAACGAGGAAAAACTCGATAAGATGTTTCTCGAATACGAAAAAATGGTTCGGGAAGCGATCGAATCAGATTAGACTTTCTTCAGACCGGAAGTGAATCCATCCTTTCCTGGGCACGATTTCTGATTTAAGAAACACCTCGGGTTTATCGTTCTTTTTCGGGACCACCCTTCCGATAGTATTTATGCCGAGCTTCGAAAGTATCGTCCCATATTTTTTGGGATAAGTACAAACCAGTTCGTATTCTTCTCCTCCGAATAACGTCAAATCCTCTGAAGAAAGCTTGTTTTCATTTGCGAATTCGATCACCTCTCTAGTTGTCGGGAGCTCGTCCAACTCGAAATCAACCTTGCTGGATTCTACTAGGTGGTAGAGCGAAATAGCCAGTCCATCAGACGAATCGATGCAGCTCGAAAGATATTGGGCTGCCTTCAAACCCAGAGAGAGCCTTGCTTTGGGAACAAGCACAGAATCTATAGCTATTTTTTCAAAGGATTTTTCTCGACTTTTTCCCCGACCGGACAGCAATATGAGGCCTGCCGGAGGATAACCGAAACTCCCGCTAACTCCAACCAGGTCCCCTTTTTTAGCTCCATTGCGCGGCACAATTTTGTCAGTGAACCCAATGATCGAGCAGTCGACCACTAGATCTCCCTTTGTTACATTCGTATCGCCGCCCACAATCCGTAGCCCGTACTCGGTTTCCGCTAGAGAGAATCCTTCTGCAAGACTTACGATATATTCTCGGCTAGCGCACTCTTTGGGAAGGCCCAACGAGATCGTGCAGTACTTGGGTTGAACCCCTTTTGCGGAGAAATCACTCACGCAAGAAACCACCGATTTTCGCGCGAGCTGAGTTGGAGTCATTTGAGGGGGAGCGTCCGTAACCGCGACAAGCATATCCGCTTTCGTAACCACCAGACGTTTTGTTTTAAGATTGGGCATCCAAGCCGCGTCGTCCTCAAAAGGATCAGCTTTTTGCTTATCTCCAAATTGACCCCAAAGAATCTTGATTATCGACTCTTCGTCGAGTACTTCATCGTTGTTCAATGAATTTTTCGCTCCGACTAGTTCTTTTCTGGAGAAAGATCTCTTGCGATCTCAGAAATCATTTTTGTATTCTTTCGAACCAGCTCTTTCGCTCGCTCAGGGGTTTTGGCTTCGGCAGAAACTCTGATCACATTTTCTGTGTTTGACGCCCTAATCAATACCCACGACTTGTTGCTTGATCTAATTTTCACCCCGTCCGTCAAGTCAGCATCCTTTTCCATTTCGACGATTGCTGAAAGGATCCTTGCGCCAAGCCTCCTGTCAATGTCCACTCTACCCCGGGATTGATGATACTCTGAAAACTGACTGAGCAGCTCTTTCAACGAACCGCCCGATTGAATCAGTTTTAGAATCTGGGTGGAGGCATAAACTCCGTCCCTGCACAGCAGAAATGACGGTTCAATGTAGCCGCCCGAACTTCCTTCGCCACCGGCTCCGCAGTTATTTTCCATGATTTTTCGAACGACGTTTGGCTCGCCGACCTTCGAATAAACGATTTTTCCGTTGTACTCCCGGACAAGATCTTCAGCGGCTAGAGAAGTGTCCACGCTGATCGCGATCCTTCGATTCCTTGTATTTTCCAAAAAATATCGTAGACAAATCAGCAAAGTGGCGTCTCCGGATAGTTTTTTCCCCTGCTGGTCTACGATCACCAATCGGTCAGCATCGCAATCATACGCAAAGCCCACATCACAAGAATTGGAAACGACCAACTTGGATAAAGCGATCAAGGGATCGACAGTCGGATCAATTATTCTCGGAAAAATGCCCGGCGTGCCATGTATAGAATGTACCATGCATCCCTGGAAGGAAATCAGCTGCGGAATGAAGAAGCAGCCTACTCCTCCAGCGAGATCTAGACCCACTTTCACTCCTGCGGCGGAGTCCTTTCCTGCCTTGTTCCGGAGAGTTTCGATGTATAGGGGTTTGTTTGGAAATACTCTTCCTTGATTTGGGGCAAACTGAGTCGGCGAATTCTGAATTGCGTTTAGCTCCTGCTCAAAAACCCCTCGGCCACCCTTGACTACAAACTTGATCCCGTTCCATTCTGGCGGGTTGTGAGAGGCAGTTACAATTATTCCTCCGTCGAGTGCGCGAACAGAGACTTCTTTGAAGACACTCGGAGTAGATGAGTAACCCAAATCGAAAATGGTACAGCCAGTTTGGATTAATGCGGAAATAATCGCATCCTTCAAGATCGGTGCGGTCTTGCGGGTGTCTGTCCCTACTGCAATATTTCCTCCCTCAGTATAATTGCCGAATTTTAGTGCTAGCTGGGAAACAGTTGATGCTTCGATGTCTTGATTTACAATACCTCGGACACCGGATACGGTAATGATTGCCAAAAATCTTGAAGCCTATTTTTCTAGAAATTCCTTTGCAGAGTAATAGGTGTTAAATAACGAGTTAAAAAAATAAAA
>JAPCJV010000322.1 GCA_027886785.1 Nitrososphaerota archaeon
GCGTACATGGGCAGTTGATTGTCGGGAGCATTTCTCAACTGATCTAGCAAATGTTTGAGCGACGTTTTCTGAAACTTTGGTATGGAAGCAAGTTTGATCAAAATATTTACGAGATGATCCCTAGTAATGACTGACCCCTCATCGCCAATTCGGAGCAGATCCGGAAGAGATTCATAGATAATTTCAGAGTTTTCAAGCGCAATCGCGTCAAGCGCCGTCATCGCGCCCCAGGATAGACGATTGTTCTTGTTACCGAGCAGGGAAATGAATTCTTTGGCGTAAGGAGAAATCAGCTCAGGTTTTGCCTCTCCAATTTCGTACAGCACTTTTATGCAATCTCCTTGAATTCCGGAATTTTTGTTTACCAAGTTTTTTACGAGTTCGGCTATGGCTTTTCGGTCGTTACTCGATGTGATCTCTTTCGCGAGCTGCTGGTTGGGAACCTCGTCCCTCCTCTTGAGAGATGTTGCCAGTTTCTCGACCACGCCCAAGACGATCTCACAATTGACGAGGAAATATATTAGAGCGCTGACTCAAAAAATCGGTATCGCAGGGCCACTAGGGCACTAGAACCCGGCCCCGTTCGCCGTGAGCTCTAGAACTTGCCTTCGATGCGTCTTCTGAGTCGAGCTTCGGAAGCACTTCTTCCTTGATGAACTGGACAAAAACCTTCTTCGGCTTTATCTTTCGGTGTTTTGCCTTTACAAACTCGAGCGCCGCGTCGAAATCATCAAACCTTCCTTTGTAATACAGATATAGAGCAGCCAGGGTTGGAGACCGATCGTGCCCCTTTTCGCAGTGGAGTAGCAGCGGAGTATATCCGTTTTCGATCTCCATGTCGATCACCTTCATTATCTCCACTATTCTTTCCGGCCGATTATCAAAGTCGCCGTTCACTGGGAAGATAATTTCCTCTCCGATCTTTTTCGGATGTTCTTTGATTAGACTAACGGCGCTCACTATTCCCAATTCTTTTTTCCTCTTGGCGCTCAGGATGCCGGAAGTGAAAATCTGTTTGTTAATTCGAGTGGTGGTCAATTTACTTTAGGATAGGAACCTGTTGCTAATAAGAATTCTAGGCCGATGCCCGGTCATTTTTTTAGGCACTGAAATCCGTTTCTCGCACTGCAAAAGGGCGTCAACATGGGCCCGCACAACGTAGGTTTTGCGGCAGATAGTCAACTAGCTAATTTTTACTTTATTTGAAGGTGCGATTTTCCGAGATTAACTTCCTTGAATGCAGGATGGATGTCGACCGCCATATTCCTGGCAGAGGGAGGTGCAGCGATCACCCACGCATAACTTCCCCCCCTCAGTGACGTGTTTACGTGCGGGTGATACCCCCTGGGGATCAGGACAGCGTCATAATCGTGTACCACATAGGCCCGTTCGTCGTCCCCGTCCAGAATGAGCTGTACTCCAAAACCAGGGTCCAGGCCATAGAAAATGTACACCTCTGGCTTGTCGTCGTGCTTGTGGGGAGGATAGCTGCTCCACTCTCCGAGTGAATCTTCCACGTAACCCGCCAGGAATCGGTTCGCAGGATCCAGTTCGGTGAGAGACTGAACCACCGTCCTTCGAAATGTGGGTTGCCCGATCTTCATCCGGTTTGCTTCTGCGTAGGGTTTCACGTATGTCTCGTATCTCTCAGAGGCACTAGTTTCAGCTATGAAAATCACTGAATCGCCTTTTGTCTCGAGTCTAACGCTCTCCCCAATCGGTACGTACATCATGTCTTTTTCATGGAGAGCGCGGCCGTTGATCAAAATGTCTCCCTTGAGGCTGAAAACGATCCTCTCCCTGTCCGGGCGAGGGGGAAGTTCGCTCTTGTAGCTCGCTGACGTTTTCAGAGAATACAGCGCGTACCCGTCGACGTCAAACATCTTGTAGAGGAAATTTTTTTGGCCCTTGTTCTTGACATGCACTACAGGACCACGCTCGCGACTTTGTGCACGGCCTCGATAATGTCGTTAATTTCTTCGTCCGTGTCGAGCGGGCTGACATCGATGTGGACTGCTCTTCCCAGTAAATCAAGCGACGGTTTGTACTCTTTCTTGGCGCCCTCTTTCACACCAGGAACCAGGTGCCCCCAGGCCGTGAAAACGTGTCCATCGAAGCGCTTTGGATCAGCCATAACTCCTGGATAGGAGCCGCTGGGAGTCTTGATGTTCTCCGCGAGCAACGCATCTCTAAACAAAATCGCTTTTTCCGGCTTGTCCACGAAAAAGACGAGCGCGATCCCAATTTCACCCTGCGGATCGGGCAGTCTGCGGAATTCAATCCTGCTGATGTCCGAGATTCCTTTCTTGATCTTCGCCTTGTTTGCCCTAATTTTTGCAACCATCTTGTCGAGCTTTCTGAGCTGCACGCGCAGAATCGCTGAGGAAATTTCGTTTATCCGATAGTTCACGCCCGGAAAAGGCGCTACGGAAATTCTGAGATCTTTTTCTTCGCCGGCTCTAAAAGGAGTCCCGACATCGTGGAACATCAACATCCGTTCAAAAGTTACTTGATCATCAGTCACGGCAGCACCTCCCTCTCCAGCAGAGATCATCTTGTTTAGCTGAAAACTGAAAGACCCAACTTTGCCGATCGAGCCTAGTTTTTTCCCGTGATAGGAACCGCCACCGCACTGTGCGACGTCCTCCAACAAAAACACGTTATGCTTTTTCGCAATCTTTGAAAGTGGATCGAGGTCTGCAGGTACACCTCGGATGTGCACCGCCATGATCACCTTCGTTTTGTCAGTAATTCTGGATTCGACATCTGCAGGATCCAGCGTGAGAGATTTGTCAATGTTTGCAAGTACTGGAGTACCTCGGGACGCAACAATGGCGCTGGGACACGAAATCCATGCGTAAGTGGGCAGGATAACTTCATCGCCCTCCTGAACGTCCAGACCGACAAGAGAAGCGTGCAAGGCAGCTGTCCCTGAAGTAAGGGCAAGAGCGTACTTGGATCCAATGTATTTCGCAAACTCTTTTTCCAACTTGCCAGTAATGTTCAGAAAGTGCGGGCCGTAGAAACGGTATGGGGACTGGGCCTTCAGTACTTCGAGTACCGCGTCTGTCTCTTCGTCGTCGAAATAAGTCGCTCCAGGATGCATAACGGGGAGGACTTTGGATCTTACGGGCTTACCGCC
>JAPCJV010000323.1 GCA_027886785.1 Nitrososphaerota archaeon
ATATCCACCTTGACCTTCTCAATCTCGTGCCAGGAGTACGGAATATCTGAGCCCCAAATGAGTCGGTCAGGACCCACCTTTTCAAGGATCAAGTTAGCGATCCTGTTGACGTAGGGACACTGCGCTGTTTCCAGATAAATATTGTCGCATTTTCTAGCGACGAACATACAGTCTTGGTAGAGCTGCCCTCCGAGATGGAGCAGGATCATCTTCACTCGAGGGAACCGGTCTGCAACATCTCCAACAAGGGTGGGCCTTGCATTAGAACCCGTGTGGAACGCAACAGGAAGCCGTGCCTTCTCCGCACGCTCGAGCAATGGATGCACGATCGATTCATCCGGGTCGAAATTCTCATCTGCCGGGTGGAGTTTCAGTCCCTTTGCTTCGTGGTGATCGACCGCCCTTTCCAAACTAGCTACGCTATTTTCCAGCCAGGGATTTAGCCTGATAAAGGGCACGAGCCTGTTTGGGTAATTCTTGTACGCCCTAACAATGTACTCATTCGCTTTGGAGTAATCGTCGCCTTGCCTCATTGCCCAGACGGTTGCAATGTCAATACCATTGCGATCCATGCTCTCGATCAGTTTCTCGGCAGAATACCCGTCGCTCATGTATGAGTATTCGGATCCGATCTCGCGTGGACCTATGTGGGCGTGCCCATCAATGACAGGGGTTTTGCTTTCATTTTGCATTAGAGAAATCTTCCCGCGCAGGCTCAACTAAGTGAGCAATAAGCCTTCTTCTTTTGATTGCACTTAACTTCAGTGATTGGCTACAGACCATTATTCGCCAAGAATTCGTAAACGAGGGCGACGAATTTATCTTTCATTTCGATTTGAGGGCTGTGACTGCAACCTTCAAAAATCTCCAGCGTGGATTTTGGGATTCCTCTCCGGAGCAACTCCGCGTATTCAAGGGGAACTATCCAGTCTTCGTCGCCGTGAACGATTAGGGCAGGAACATCAATTTTTCCTAAACGATTGACAATATTCCATCCGTTCATCTGTTCCTGCATTGCAAAGTTGTGCGTACGGTAGTGCAGGTATCGCGGTTCGATGTCTGGTTCTTTGGCTACGGGAATCCCGTTGGCGTTTTTCACCGGCGTCTCGTATAGAGGCGACATTTCTGAAAGCGCCTCCTTCATATCAGTCTCATTCAAGCAATGTCCAGTCCAGTATCTCTCAAAGCGATCCCAGTCTATTCTCAGACCAGAACTTCTCACGTATTTTTTGACCCTTTCCAAATCAACATGTATGGGACCCGTGCCCCTGAGAATTAGGGCGGCTACCCCCTCAGGATGCCTGAGAGTGTACTCCAGTGCAAGGAAACCCCCTCCAGATCCCCCGGAAAGAATTATCTTACCAAGATGAAGTTGATTCCTCAGTTCCTCGATGTCTGTGGACAGCTGTTGAAAACTTGGCTCTCCCACTTCTTCAGATCTTCCAGAACCGCGAAGATCAAAGAAAATCACCCGGTATTTCTCTGAGAAATTTCCAAAGACAGATTCTAGCTCTCGGGAATCAGAGGCTCCAGCCGGACTGTGTAGCGCTAAGAAAGTTCTCCTAGCACGAGATCCCAATTCCTCGCAGTAAGTCCTGCATCCATTGATCTCAAGATACATGGGTTTTTTCACACCCATAAACTCGGATATAACGAATTCCCGGTAGTGCCTGGGCGAATTCACTCTTCTTGAATCAGAGCTTTCAGGGTTCGTAATCGAGAAAATCTATAGAAAAAATGGAAGGGCGCACAAGAATAATATATCTCGGATATGGTTTCGCTTGGTGTGATTACTGACATCCCCCTTTCAAAGATCGAAGGGATCCCTCTTCGTATCATGACCCAGTCTGCCGCTTCCCAGACTCTTCAAGATTCGTTTCGGTTGGTGGGACAGCTAGCTCCCATAACCGTCAGAGCGCATCCGACGGTGCCAAATCGCTATGAGGTAATCTTTGGAAATCGGCGCCTGAAAGCCGCGAGGGACCTCGGGTGGGAGTCCATATCCGCAAGAGTGGTCGAGGCGACAGAATCCGAAGCGTTGATGATGGCAATCTGTGAAAACCTGGATCGGGAGGATTTCACAGATTACGAAAAAGCTCTCGTCATTGAAAAACTGCACTCCACTACGAAGAAAACATACGCACAAATCGCAGAAATGATCGGAAAGTCGCCAGCATTCATTTCCCAGCACGTCGCGATGCTTCACCTGTTCCCAGAAGAGATTGCCGCAGAAGAAGAGCGCGTAAGAGTTCTGTCCAAGCTGACAGAGAAGCATGCTCGAGTCCTTTCCAGAATCGAAGACAATCAAAGTCGATGGAGCACGGCGAAAATGGTCGTGGCCGGGAATCTATGCGTCCGTGAATTGCAGAAGATCTCCAGTTCAGGGCTCAGGCGAAGGAAAGTTTCGAGCAACTCGAAATCTGTGATTCGAGAAATCATTTCTGCCATGGTCAACGGGCTAAATTCCAATGACCTGCGGCCGTGTTTAACCGCCATTTCGGAAAAACACTTCACCATGTTCTCCAGATTTCCGCCGTACACTCGGATGGACAAGGATTCCGCAAAGCAGCACATCTACGAAATAGTCCACACCATGGACGAATTCAAGGAAAAAATTACAGATCTCGATATCCGCCTCTTCGGAAATTTCGCATATGCGAGCATGTATGTTTCTCATCGTCTAAATCTGGATGGTAAGCCCATAAGGAACAAGGCAAGGGCGACCATAATATTCGTAAAGGAAGATGGATGGAAAATTGTGCATGAACACTGGTCTCCACTAAGCCCGCATGATTTCATCGGACCCGAGGAAACTCGCAAGATCGAAATGCGGTCAGGTCGCGAGAGTCGATACTCAAGAAAAAATTGAGTTTCTTCTTTACCAATTTAGGGCATCGCGGAGATCGGTTCTAAAGCACAGAGGAAGTTAGGGCACAATGTTGGAAGTGGTAATACGCGGAGGCACTGTGGTAAGTTCTCGAGATCTGTTCAGGATAGACCTCGGAATTTCGGAAGGAAAAATCGCGATCATGGGTAATTCCTCTCATTTTCCCTCCTCAGACAAATACATCGATGCGACGGATAAGCTGGTGATTCCA
>JAPCJV010000324.1 GCA_027886785.1 Nitrososphaerota archaeon
CAAAACGCAAAAGAGGCAGAGGTGGATGCTGTTTGCGACGGATCAAATGTTCTGATTGGAGCTATCATTGAGCACGTTGAAAAAGCCGGTGTGCATTCGGGAGATGCCACAATGCGAATTCCCGCAGAGGGATTGAGTTCTGAGGCTCAGGCGAAGATCGTCGAGTACACGAAAAGAATCGCAATGGGGTTGAACATAATCGGACCCTTTAACGTGCAGTACATTGTCAAAGGTTCGGAAGTTTTGGTGATAGAATGTAATTTGAGGGCCTCTCGGTCCATGCCTTTCGTATCAAAGATGAACGGAGTAAATCTTCTGGATGCAAGCGCCGAAGCCATATTGGGAAAGACAATCGACAGATTTCTGGAGCCTCGGGCGCCATCCTTCAAGGTGGGAGTGAAAGTCCCGCAGTTTTCTTTCATGCAGCTGGAAGGAGCGGATCCCATACTTGGAGTGGAAATGCAATCTACTGGCGAGGTCGCGTGCTTTGGCGAAAATTTCTTTGACGCTTTCTGCAAGGCGCTTGCGTCGTCTGGATTCAAGATCCCTATGAAAGGAAATGTGCTAATAAGCGTTGGTGGAACCGAGCTAAAGAGGCGCACTTTGAATTCAGCGAGGAAACTGGCTGAGCTTGGGTACGGAATCTACGCGACCGAGCATACAGCGGAATTTCTAACCAAGCATGGCTTAGAAAACGTGACGGTGCTTTACAAAATGATGGAGAAGGATCGTACACCCAACATCAGTGATTTTCTTGCGGAAAGGAAAATCGACTTGATCATCAACATTCCCAGCAGCATCGCGCTGGAGAAATTTGCGGATATGCAGGAAGACGATTACAAGATCAGGAGAAAGGCGTTGGAGCTGGGCATCCCAGTTCTAACTAATGTAGAGAACATTGACGTTTTCATAAAGGGGCTCGCGTGGCTCAGGACCAAAGAGATCACAATCCTTCCTCTCACCGCACAGTTCTAGTAATGAACATGCAAATTTTCTCCCGGAAAAACTCGATTCTTTCAAGAAATAGATTCTCATTAGTTTTCCTAAGGAAGAGAATCTGCGCATGATAGATGCCCTGACACTTTATTCTGGGACCACCGTTTTCTTCACCATCGGTTTGATATTTTTGTGGTATTCAAGACTCCTGAATACTGCCAAGATGGTTTTCCTTCTCTTTGCGCTGGACATTGCCCTAACTGTGGAAGCCGCTATCTATTCTGATGTCGTGTTAATCGCTCTGTTGCACGTTGTTACGATTCCTGCGTTTTTCTCCCTGATTTATCTGGATCTCGTAAAGCAGCAAAGTTCGGAATTTCGCTGCTTTGTGTGCGGAAAGCCTGCACTCGAAGCAGAGGAATTTCAAGTCGCCAAACGGCTTGTCGACGGTATCCGAAGCGATGTCATCGTTCATACTGCTTGCATTAGTCTCGACCAGCTAGAACGCAAGGCTTTTTCTAAAAACAAATTTCGAAGAGGTATCCCAGAATAATCAGGATGTTCTAGACATCTGCGGGGAGTTGTCTTTTTCACTGGATTCCTTGGCCTCTTTGGCTTTGCGTCTCTGTTCCCCTCTCGCTAACCCGCCCTTTCGAGCTACAGCTTGCCTTGTTTCAGACGCCGCAGCTTGTAATCCCCTTTTTTCGTGAGGAGCCTCTCCACCGGCTTTCGCTACGCGTTCGCGCGTTTCTGCAGACGCCGAGGCGAGTCCCCTTTTGTTAGTTTCCTCCTGATTAGACAAACCGAACTCCCACAAAACAGGATCATGGTCATTGCTCTATTTAGTGATTGTGAAACTAAAATCCATCCTGTAGTTGATACTAACCAGTCAAGTACATTATTCTGGAAGAAAATTCCAGTCTTTCCACAGCCGGCGCTAAGGCATACGATCATTTGACATATTGCGGCGCCACTATCTCTTCAGGACTCCAATCAACTAGCTTGCCGCGATTGAATTCATCGTAGGCGGAGAGATCCAACAGACCGTGACCACAATTGTTGAAAACGATAACTTTCTTTTCGTTAGTTCTTTTGCACCGGATTGCCTCGTCTATTGCGTAACGCAAGCCGTGCGCCGATTCGGGAGCTGCGATGACTCCCTCAGTTCGGGCAAAAATTTTTGCAGCCTCAAAAACTTTAGATTGAGGATATGAGATCGATTTGACAACTTTTCTGTAAATCAAAAGCGACAAACTCGGAGCTTTGCCATGGTACCTTAGGCCCCCGGCATGTATGGGTGGATTCGCAAAACCGTGACCGACGGTGTACATCTTTACCAAGGGCGTTTGTTCTGCAGTATCTGCATAATCGTAAGTGAAGGTCCCCCTAGTAGTTGAAGGCACCGCAGAGGGTTCGCACGCCATAAACTCTGTATCAATTTTTTTGCGCATTTTTTCTCTCACGAAGGGATAAATGAAGCCCGAGAAATTGGAGCCACCCCCGATACAGCCACACATCAGATCCGGCTCTTCATCCAGTAATTCAAGTTGCTTCTGCGTTTCCAGTCCAATGATCGTCTGATGAGCGAGGGCGTAATTGAAAGCTGATGCAAGAAGGTACCTAGATCCTTCAGTGGCAAAGGTGTCCTCTATTGCTTCGCTGATGGCGATGCCCAAGCTGCCAGGATGAGAGGGATTCTCTAGGAGCAATTTTTTGCCAATTTTGGTATTCTCACTTGGCGATTCGAAGACTTCCGCTCCGTAGGTCTGCATCATAATTTTCCTTCCAGGCTTTTGCTGCGAGCTTACACGGACCATGTATATTCTCGCGGGGAGTTCAAACCAGGAGCACGACATCGCGAGCGCCGATCCCCATTGCCCCGCGCCGGTTTCTGAAATTGCCAAACTCAATCCTTGTTTCTTCGCGTAGAAAGCCTGAGGTAATGCGCTATTGGGTTTCATGCTGCCCACGGGAGTGAACTGTTCAGCCTTGTAGTAAATTTTCGCGGGAGTTTTGAGAAACTGCTCTAATCTTTTTGCCCTGACAAGCGGCGAAGGTCTGGGTAATCTGCGGTATGCGTCCCAGACCTGTTCCGGAATATCGAACCATCTCTCCATGGAGAATTGTTGCTTGACTAATTCTTTGGGGAAGAGCTTCTC
>JAPCJV010000325.1 GCA_027886785.1 Nitrososphaerota archaeon
CCTTCCTCATGGACGAGGTTACCCATTCTGTGGTGGAGTGTTCTATGAACGGCATTTCCCACGAGACATTTCCATAGCGGCCCCACCACTTTGAAGTGTCTGCAGATCGCCGGACGGTGGAATATACCTTTAGAGGATTGGAGGCGAGAAAATCGACAAATATCGATCCTTTGGTCCCAAATAATTGAAGCTCTTCTGTCCAAGGCGAATCAGTCGTAGTCGAGAACGCAAAAATTCCTAGAGCGCCGTTGGCGAACTTTAGAGTTCCCACCGCGTTGTCCTCCACTTCGCTGACCTGGCTCTTTCGGAATTTTGTCGTCACCGCGTAGATGCTCTTTACGTCACCGACAAACCACCTGAACAAGTAAAAGCAGTGGATCCCGTCATCCATCATGGTGCCGCCGCCTGCCTCGGAAGTTCGGATCCTCCAGTTTGAAGGGTCGGTGGCCTCGTCGTTCGGGCCGCCCGTGTAGCCCCTGACGTTGCAGATCTCGCCTATGGCGCCCTCATCGACCAGCCTTTTTGTCACTTCGTAGGCCTTGATGAACCGCATATTTTCTGCGGTCATCAACTTCAGTCCCTTGGATTTCGCGGTTGCGATGACCTCGTCCGCTTGTTTCAGATCGATCGTAAAGGGTTTCTCGACGATTACGTGTTTTCCAGCCTTTAGAGCAGAAAGGGCAACAGGCCCGTGCAGATTATGAGGCAGGCAGATATCCACGGCATCTACCTCCGAATCGCCGAGCAACTCGTGAACGTCCGAGTACCCTTTGGCCCCAGATTTATCCACTAAATTCGAAACAGCCTTCGGATTCTTGTCACAGATCGCGACCACCTTTGCCTTGTCAGGAATCTCCAGGTACCCAGGAAAGTGCCCATAAGATCCCATTATTCCAGCGCCAATTAATCCCACATTGACCTGCTTCATTTTTTTTCTGGAAACCGCGAGCGGGGATCTCGTTATTTATTCTTGTCAAGCCGGTAATGCAAGGTCGGCTTGATCGGGAACCTGATTCTCTCGCTTGATCAGGGCACTACAAACTCCAAGGCGATATTATTTGATGAAAACGGAGACTTAGCTTCCAGCTATTCTCGGCCGATGGAACTGTCCTATCCCAAAGCTGGGTGGGTGGAACAGACTCCCCAAAAAATCTGGGAAACCCAACTTCTTACAGCTAGGAAAGCCCTTACTCAAGCTAAGCGTTACAACGGAAAAATTGTCGTCCTGGCAATAACTAACCAGCGAGAGACCACCCTGCTGTGGGACAAACAAACGCTGGAACCGGTCTCTTCCGCGATAGTTTGGCAGGATAGAAGAAGTGCAGGAATCTGCGAGGAGCTGAGAAAAGCGGGTTATTCGGATCTCGTGAGACAAAAAACGGGGCTAGTTATCGATCCTTATTTTTCGGCGACCAAAATCCGCTGGCTGCTTGATAGCTCTCCCAAGTTGAGAAAACGCGCGGAGAGAGGCGAGCTCCAGTTTGGCACTGTCGACACCTATCTCGTGAGTCGTCTCACCAAAGGTTCACTCCACGTAACCGATCACACAAATGCATCACGTACGATGCTGTTTGACACGAAGAAACTCCGTTGGGATGATGAACTCCTCACACTCTTCAAAATTCCTCCTGATATTTTGCCCGAGGTTAACCCCTCGAGTGGGATAATCGGAGAGGCCGATGAAAAATTCTTTGGAAGAAAAATTCCGATAGCGGCCCTGGTGGGAGATCAGCAAGCTTCGCTTTTTGGCCACGCTGCCTTTCGCAAGGGGATGACGAAAAACACGTATGGTACGGGGTGCTTTCTTCTCTCCAATACAATCGAACGGGTGGCACCGCCCGAGGGACTGCTAAGCACCATAGCTTGGAGCTTTGGCAAAAACGATACAACTTACGCGCTGGAGGGGAGCATCCTCTCTGCGGGAGCTGTTATTCAATGGCTCGTTGAAGGGCCCCATATTTTGCAAAAATTCGGCGAGTTCAGTGAAATCGCGCGCAAGGTCCAAGAAAATGAGGGTGTTTACTTTGTTCCGGCCTTGACGGGTCTTGGCTCACCTCATTGGGACAGCGAAGCAAGAGGGCTCATCATAGGAATCACCAGAGGTACGACAAAGGAGCATTTGGTACGAGCGGCTTTGGAAGGAATCTGCTATC
This sequence comes from Nitrososphaerota archaeon, assembly GCA_027886785.1. Next base: position 2,154 of record JAPCJV010000325.1, read on the forward strand.
AGACGAAGGACGTTTTCGGAATCATGGAAGATTCAATCAATTCAAAAATTCGGACATTGAGGGTCGATGGAGGCCTGAGTGCAAGTACCTTCCTCATGCAATTTCAGGCGAATATATTGGGAGTCCCCGTAGAGACCGCCGGGATACGAGAATCCACCGCCTTTGGTGCAGCCTGTCTTGCGGGCCTAGCTATCGGGCAATGGAAGAATTTGAGAGAGCTGGAAAAACTATGGAAAGTAGATCGAAAATTCGTTCCCCGGATGAGCCCCAAGAAGAGGACAGAACTTTACGATCGATGGAAGGAAGCGGTCCACCGTTCGCTCAAGTGGGCTAAATATTAGACGCGATGCTGAACTGCGATCTAACCTCCTCTTTGTAAGATATTATTTCCTTTTGCACTCTCGGTTCGTCCCAGCCAAGCAATTGTCCCATCTTTGTCGCTACACTTCCAACGCAGTCCAGTCCTCGACACTCACTGAACACAAGCGGCACACGTCGCATCATAAAGTCTGAAACAGTTAGGGCAAATTCCTTTTCCACAGAAAGAACAACTTCCGCAAGTACCTGAGGGTTAAATTGGCATATTTTTTCCATCAGTGAGTGATCTTTCTCGATCAAGACTAATTGCTCGCTTATCCGAGCGCCGTACAAGCTCAACAGGTACGAAATCTGCTCCTTATCTAAACCTGCCTTTTCGAGCAATTTCGTTTGCCCGGAAAAGAAGTCGTCAAAATTATCTATCCCTTTCGCGCCGGGCAAGCTCTCTTCACCAGTGGAGCATTTTTTTGGGGATTTGAGTTTCTTAGATACGAGATCCACGGCGTCTTTTGAGGCAGCTCGAAAAGAAGTCAATTTGACTCCGAGAGCTGAAATTAATCCGGGCGCTCCTTCGGATTTATGATCACGGATTTTGTA
>JAPCJV010000326.1 GCA_027886785.1 Nitrososphaerota archaeon
AGAAAGGTACCGCGCGTTAGAGGGGATATTTTCTTGAGTGAAAGCGTACTAACTCGCGCAGACAGAATACCAACAGGGATAACTGGACTCGACGGCTTGATTCAGGGCGGACTGATGAGAGGAGACGTGCACCTGGTTTCGGGAGGACCCGGAACGGGAAAAACAATCCTTGTGTCTCGTTTCGTGTACAACGCCTGCAAGACTCTCGGGGAAAGGACCGTTTACGCGACCTTTGAAGAATCTTCCGAGTTTTTCAAAAGAAACCTTGCAAAATTAGGAACGGACTTTGCTCCGCTGGAGAAGGAGGGGAAAGTGAAAATCATCGATCTTGAAATTCTGAGAGGCAAGGGACTGGAATCCAATATTTCCTACTTGATCGAGCTCGTTTCCAAAGCTCGAGCTACAATCCTGGTCATCGACTCGTTGACTGCGCTCCTTTTAGCTTGCGAAACGCAGTTCGAGCAGCGCACCTTCATGAAAACTGTGTACAAGAGCTTGAAGGCCAAAGACGTCACCACGGTCATGACGGTCAGCCTGGATGAGGGAGGCAGGATTGGAACCGAAGGGTTTCTTTCAGACTCGGTAATCCTCTTGGAGAACTGGGTAGACAAGAACCAATTCAAGTCCCGATTTTTGATTCAAAAGATGCGCGGTACTGATCACAGCAGAAGATATCACAGCCTCACGTTGGGAGCAGACATTTCGGTTTCCAGGTTTTAGATTGATGCGATGGCTATCGATACAGCGACCCTTGTTGTCCCCGCAATTGACCTAGGCACCCTTGTGCTCACGGCCCTCTCAGGGTACTATGTATCGAGACAAAGCACTACTCTTTATCGTGAAGTTAAAGTCCTGCTGGTTTACGTTCACGTATTTTTCGGAGGAGTACTAGTCCTAGAATTTCTGAGAAATTTTGTTCCCTCGACTGTCACCCCGACGCCGCAGACCACTACTATTTTCATGAATGTGTACACGATTCTTGGGACAAGCTTTATTCTGTGGGACGTCCTGCTCCTCATGACGGTTGCTGCAGCTGTATACCTCAAACCCGAAGGTCAGGGGCTGAGGCAATTACTCGTTTCGATCGTCAGACAGAAAAACACCGGGATAATTTATCTCGCCATCGCTGTTTTTGTTTTAGCTTCCGATTTCTATCTCGCGATTCCATTCATCACGCCCTTCACGATAATCCAGGTGCAGAACATTGTAGGAATCAAAGTACTTTCTACTCAATTCTCGCAGGGTTATCTCTTGCTCGTACTTGTCGTCCTACTTCTGTTTCTGATTTATCCGACGAGTCTCTTCACACTCGCAAGAATGAAGACGAAGGACAAAGGGGTGCGTCGAGCTCTGCTGCTTCTCCCGATTGTGTGGAGCGGCATTGGTTTCGATTTGGTACTTTTCAATGGGCTCCTGCTCTCCCAAGGAGAAGATTTTGTTGCGATCGGATATCTTTTTGCCTCGATCGCCTTCGCGGTCACCGCGACCATTTTCCGACGGGCGTCCTTATTATCTGGATTTTTCGGTCCATTGTCCGCCTTGCAGATCAAGACGTCGACGCCCACTTTTCCCTTCTCCAATTCACTCAAGCAAGATCCGCAAACCTTGATCGGCAAAACTTTTCTCTTTCTTACTGACCCCTCCACGTCCTACGAAAAGGTGGTAGATGATCTTGCGGTAGAACTACTATCCAATAAGAGCTACGCGTTTGTCTTCACCTCCAAAAGAAGTCCAATTCAAAATTCCCTCTCCAAAGTGAAGGGAGTACGTTATTACATTCTCACTTCCACGGTTTCTTATCCTCGGGGTGCAGACGTTCCGGATGAAATTTTGGTTCCCCAAAATGACCAAGCGATTTTGCTCGACATCATACAGAAAACGATTTTGAACGATCCGGAAGCGAAACTGGGGATAATTTACGATAACATATCGGACATGATTCTGTCCTCGAGTGTGGAAGCTTCGTACAAATTTCTGAAACAGGCGAACGAGATTCTAGACCCGAAAAGGGTGATAGCTATGTTCCTGTTTAACCCCGGGGCACACGACGACAGAACCGTGAATCTCGTAAAGGCACTCTTTACAAATCACATAGTGATGATCAAAGACGGCCCTCAGCTAGCGCGATAGAAATTCCTGCTGCTCGAAACTTCCCCTTCTCCCTTCACGTTTGCGATCATTTCGCGTTGACAAGAACGAACAGAGCTCCGGACGTTTCCAGATAGCCCGGAAACAGAGCTCGTTTCAAGCTGAACGGTACTAAAATTTGCACCGCTGGGCGGTCGTGCATGAAATGGCTACATAAAGCAATGAAGCTTTAGAGCGATCCCTCTTCCGGATCGCAGAGAAGAACCCCTGAAGAGCCTCCAGGGCTAGTTACTAGCTGATACGTGCAGACTGAGCTTGGAACGAGCGATTCACGCAGTTCCTTTTCCGCTTGCGATCCACCCTAGGGGGCCCTCGGAGAGCTGAATCAACAGTTTCGGTGTTTTCTAATCTGGTAAATGGCGTACGCCGAGATTAGAATTGCTGGTGCTGTAATGGAAGCGATGTACAGCGGACTGTAGATCCCCGCCGCTGTGATTGGTTTTCCGATTATGGACACGGCATACCAAAGCAGAATGGAAGCGAGCGCCCCAAAAATTACAATCTTCAATCCGCTACTGTCCTGCTTCATGGTGCTTTCTTTCTCAATTTGATATTCAGGCTGAGGCATTCTTTGTCACTTTTACTCTCCCACTTACGTTTTCTGCCCCATTAACTTTCATAGTACCATGGAAGCTGTCTTGATCAATAATATCGCGGCTAGCTCGAAGATAGCCATCCGGAAGATGAACCCCAAAACCCGCTTTCTCAAGCTGACCTGCTGTACGTATTGTCTGATCGACAAGAGCTTCGCCTCCACCAGGCTGAGCCCTTTCATTCGCCTAAATCCAATGACGGTGCTCCAAATTATGATGTCGTAAAAGAAAATCATGACGAACCAGCCGACGTAATTGTAGAGCGGAATCCCCAGAATGTTGAGCGACGGTCCTATCCAAATCCACAGTCGATTTGATGAGGCAAC
>JAPCJV010000327.1 GCA_027886785.1 Nitrososphaerota archaeon
AGAAACCGGCCGCGACGTGAGGAAATTATCCTCGCTTTCAAAAGCTGCTAGTGTTAACATAATCGCCTCGACAGGTTGGTACACTGATGACTCGTACTCTCCTATGGTGAAATCATCTACTTCCGACCAGCTCGCTCAGATCATGATCCGTGAACTGAAGGAAGGAATCGAAACCACTGGAATTAGGGCGGGGGTTATCGGCGAGCTTGGGTGCAGCGAGCCCCTGACGCAGAACGAACAAAAAATCTTGGCCGCCGGGGCGAAGGCGCAAGCTGAAACCAAAGTCCCACTCACCGTCCACACTGCGCTTTTCGATCTGGAAAACAAAAGACACCCAAAACAAGCACCCCAGGAGCTAAAGATTCTCCGCGAAAACGACGCGGATCTGTCCAAGGTGTATATTTCTCACATGGATTTTACCTGCCTGGATTTACCGTATCACGAAAAAATAATGGAGGAGTACGGGGTGATTTTGGATTACGATTCCTTCGGCCAGGAACAATTCTACAACAATCTGTACATCGGCGCCGGCGGAATCTCCGACAAAGAAAGGATCGCTGCCCTTGTGGATCTGTTGAGCAAGGGCTACGAAAAACAATTGATGATGTCTTGCGATGTTTGCGAAAAAATCCACTTGCGCAAGTATGGGGGTTGGGGATATTCCCACATTCTGGAAGACATAATTCCTCTTCTAAAGGCCAGAGGCGTTAGCGAAAAACAGATTGAGACAATGACGGTGGATAACCCGAAAAGATTGTTTAGCTAACGATTGTTGGAGGAATCAGTGCTTCTTTGTGCAAATTCTAATCGTCGCTCACTCATCCTGATCCAACGCTGTTCGATTCCAGCTCGTTAGTCGGATAATGTGGCAAATATTGCTCACATAATCGTCCCAAGTAAAATAATCAAGTTTTGCAGAATTAATCAGCATCTTGTGGAAATAGTGACAATATGAAGAAAATGTCAAATTACACAAAATATCATAACGACGGCACCATCTGGGCAAAAGGAAATATGAACAGTGGCAAACCTGAGGGTTATTGGGAATGGTTCCGAAAGGATGGATCGAGAATGCGTTCTGGACATTTTCAAAATGGCGAACAAGTAGGCGAATGGATTACGTTTGATAAGAAAGGTACAGTGGTAAAGAAAACTCAGATGAAGTATTCCAACATAAAACGCCCAAGGAAAATCTGAATAGATGCGGTAATACATGAAAGATATCTGGAGGTTAACAATTTGGTAGAAGAAAACGAAGTAGTTCATAACAAATACGACATTTTGAAATTGATATATTCGAAAAAGCTAGCTAAGACCTCCGCTGCAGAATTCGAGAAATTCCAAAGAAAGCTTTCTGCTAGGTTTGAACATTGAAGCCAACTAATCATTAACTGTGGATTCGCCGGCGCAAGTCGTTCATAATTTGATAATTTTCTTCATTCCCGGATTTTGGTGAAAAATTATTGAGTGAAAAATTCCAAGAATCGTTACGGCTAGAGCTGCATCAACTCGAAGAGCAGCATCTGCTCAGAAGAGCCGGGATTCTCGAGGGTCAGCAGGCGCACGCCACGACGATCGATGGCAAGCAAGTGATCATGCTCTGCTCCAACAATTACTTGGGGCTCACCAACCATCCCAGAGTAATCAAAGAAACTATCGAAGCTATAGAAAAGTACGGCGTTGGACTGGGATGCGGTCGAGTGATAGTTTCCATGGAAGTACAGCTGGAACTCGAGAAAGAGATTGCCGAGTTCAAACACTGCGAAGCTTCAATCACGTTTCAGACCGGGTACGATACAAACCTCGCTGCAGTGTGGACTCTTGCAGGAGAGGGTGACTGGATTATCAGCGACTCTCTCAATCACGCAAGTATAATCGATGGAAGCAGGCTCAGCCCTGCCACAAAGAAGGTCTTCCCGCATAAGGACATGGCGGGGCTGGAAAAGATCCTCAAAGAATCCCAAGGTGCTCGTCGAAAGATCATAATTACCGACAGCGTATTCAGTATGGACGGGGACATTGCTCCCCTGCCCGAAATAGTGGAGCTGGCGGAGAAGTACTCGGCGGTTGTGTATACGGATGATTCGCACGCGGTGGGGGTTCTCGGAAAAACCGGTGCGGGGATTTCGGAGCATTTTGGTTTGCATGGAAAGGTGGAAATCGAGATGGGTACGCTTTCCAAGGCCTTGGGAAGTGTAGGTGGGTACGTGGCCGGATCTGTAGCCCTGAGAGAATACTTGTTTCAAAAAGCGAGACCATTCGTCTTCGCCACAGGACATCTAGCTCCTCCATCCGCCGCAGCCGCGTTGGCTGCGATCAAAGTATTGCATGACGAGCCGTATCTTTTAGAGCAGTTGTGGAAAAATGCGCGCAGATTCAGAGATGGGTTGAAGAGCCTGGGTTTCAACACGGGACAGAGCGAGACCCCGATCATACCGGTGATGGTCGGCGATGCTGGGCTTGCCACCGAATTGAGAAACATGCTGGTTGAGCGGAAGATCTTTGTTCAGGCTTTCGTCTATCCCGTTGTCGCTTCTGACAAGGCAAGGTTGAGGACCATCGTGTCCGCCACCCATACTTCAGACGAACTCGACCGAGCGCTGGAAGTATTTGCAGAATGTGGCCACAAATTGAAAATCATAAACTAAATCGGTTCTTTGGGAACTGCCTAATTCTCTCTGCCTTGCAAAGCTCACAAGATGAGAAGCAGCTCGATCTCTAATGCAATTGAAACGCTGTCCCGATTGGCCCCCCTAGGTGTGATCGTAAGCGGGGGGAACAATTAATGCAGATGCAATTTTTGTTGAACGAGGCTAATTAATTCGCAAATCCAATCTTTGAGATTAAGAAGACCTACCCAAAAATTGTAATTAAACGACAACGAAGACGCAATAAGTCAAAGTCTACCAGTAGTTCCAGTGAATCACTGAACTCGCCGGTTTTCTCAATGCCGGCTTAAAGTCCGACCCCTTCGTATAAGCGAGAGGCAAGAGAGCTGCTTGCATGACTTTGTTATAGGGAATGTTGAGTACTCGCGCAGCTTCCTCCTCGAAGGC
>JAPCJV010000328.1 GCA_027886785.1 Nitrososphaerota archaeon
AAACTGGGAGTAAAATTCTTGATTGATGTTTACCATGACATGTTTTTCGACCATTTCCAGAGTAGGCATAAAATAATCATTCACCCAGATCAGGTACTCGTTGAGTTTGTCGGAGCTCGCCTTCTTTTCGACTTTTTCGATTGAGGCTTCGTAGTCGTTGACCTCTCTTTCCCAATCGTGAACATGCGCTTCCCCGGAGGAAATCTCTGTCGCGATGCGCTTAGCATTGTCTTCGGATCGGGAAATTCGCTCCTCTAAGTCGGCAATATCGGTATACACATCTTGGAGCCTTTGAACGTTCGCGTGCACGGATTTCATTTCTTCCGTCGCGTTTTGCTTTGCGATGGAAGCCTCCTCGAATTTCGTCTCCCAGATCTTGATGTTTTCCTCGTATTCAGAAAGGCTTCTCTTTAGATCTTCCAGCTTCGACTGCGCTTGATCGAATTGAACCTTGGAGTCTTGGAGCTCTTTCTTTGACTTCAGGTTCTGATTGTAAGAAGCTACTTTCTCCCTTGTTTCCTTAAGCTCCGTCACCTTGTGTAACAGAAGGTCGTTAAAATCGCGAGCGGCGATCTTTTGATCGCAGGTAGGGCACACGCCCTTCTCTAGAATCGTCCTATAATCTCTGTACTTTGCATCGATCCTCGTCTCTAGATTGCGCAAATTCTGGAGTTCCTCTTCAAGTCCCAAAATCTCTGCTTTCAAAACCTTTTGAGTGAGTTCCGTGGGATTTGTTATGTTCGCAAATTCTGCGACTCTTGGTTGCTGAAGCCTGATCCTCAAACGATTGGATTCCAATTGGGTTTGAGCAGTCTTGATTTCTCCATTCTTTTCCTCGATAAGTTTGCCGAGGGCTCCCACTTTTCCGGTCTCGCCTTTCAGTTTGAGCTGCTCAACTCGGAATCCTTCTAGTTTTTTCTTTTGTTCTTGAAGGAGCTCACTCACTTGACTCTGCTCAATTAAGAAGGATTCCAGCTTTTGTTTCTTTTCGGTTATGGACAACTTGAGCTGATCTATTTTTGCCCTAATTTCTTTGACATCCTCGGCCATCGATGCAAATTCCCGAGATCTCATTTTGATGTCGTTTGCAAGTGTTTTCGAGTTCTCGCTGGCGATCTTGTACTCCTCGAGGCCGAATGCCTTCCTGAGTGTCTGCAATCTGTGATCCGGCCGCATCGTCAAAATGGCCTTCATCTCCTCCTGCGCAGTGTAGATCGCAAACCTGTAAATGAAACTCTGCGCCTTCGGATCGGAGGGTTCATTGAAGTCCAAAATGTCCAAGACTTTTTCTTTTATCTCGGTAGCCGAATAGGATTTTGTCCCGTCTGGGCCCTTGAGAATGCAATCTTCTTGTCCGAAAGAATTTTTCTTCTTGACTAAATTACGCTGAACTGTGTACTCTTTCTCACCCGATTCGAAAACCACTTGGACGGAACCTTCATTTTCGCCCGCCCTTAACAAAGAGCCTGCCTTCTCGGAACCCAGCCCGAACAGACCAAACTCGATCGCCATTAGTATCGTCGACTTGCCCGAGCCGATGTCCCCCTCGAACAACGTTTTTCCAAGAGGAAAATCGATCACCTGATACTTGTAGCTCCGAATATTTTTGAGAGCCAGTCTTTTGATGATCATTTTTTCTCGCTCTCAAATTCCTTCTGCAATTTCAGCGCCTCGATTCCTGAAGCAACTATGCGGCTGGAATAGTCCCCTTTCGTTTCTCCAGATTTTTGCGGGTTGCGCGTTGCTTTCAGGAGTTCCATTGCGGATTGAACTCCCTCCTGCCCCTTCAAGTTCGGTTGCGAGACTTTCACAGCTCCGATATTTTCCCGAAAGAGGTTTGCCTCAATCTGCGCAGGATCTTCCCCTGCGATTTTGCTCGCCTCGTACTCCTTGGAAGAGAGACTGAACCGGTTGAAATACACAAAAGTCGCTCCCTTGGAGGAGAGCCTTCGCCCTAATTCTCCAAAGTCGATGTCGGTCGTTTTTCCTCCTGCGAGTTCTCCCTTCACTCGGACGACTACGAGCTTTCCGTTCGCGTCCAGTCCATCCAGTTTAGCCGAAAGCTCCTTTCTCGCCTGATGGGAATTTTTTCCCGACGCGTCGTACTCCACATACGCCCCATCAAAGACCCTGATTTCCACGAACTCCACCTTGTTTACTTTCTCATCAAAATCCACTACGTAGAAGCCGCGCTTCGTGCCCCTTGCAGTATCTTCGATGTCTTTTCCGTAACCAGTAAACAGAGGCCCGGGGAAAACCACTCTGGGATATCCCTCCCAAGTAAATTCGTCAGTAATGTGGATGTGGCCTCCTGCGTAGTACGCAAACCCCCTGGGGAAACTGGTGATTTTGACGGTCTCCATTTCTGAAAGAAAGGATGGCTTGAATTCGGTGATTCCGCTGTGGAACGCGAAAATCTTGAACCCCTTCTCCAATTCCAGGCGATTCTTGTCGAGTTTTTCGTAGAGTTTGCTCTCCAGTCCGATCCGCCGAGCCGAGACTCCAGTCAATTTCGCGCCCGTTTTTGGATCAGTGACAAAGTCGAGCAACACGTACCCTTCGTCATCCATTCGCGCTTTCATCACATTGGTTAGGATTCCGGCGGTGTCCAGAATATCTATGATGGATGTCCCATTGGGCGTGTAATCGTGGCTACCGTAAATCGCATAGACTGGAATCTTCGCGTTTTGCAATAGACGTAGAGAACGAATCGTTTCGTTGACAATCGTCAGATCCGGGATGCTGACGTGAAAGATGTCACCAGAAATCAGGAGGAAATCTACCTGCAGCTCGATGCATTTTTTCACCGCGTCCTCCAACGCCTGCCTTTCGAGCTGGCGCATGATCGGGTCCCGGAAAGCTCCTAGGTGGATATCTGACATGTGCGCGAATTTCAAAGTGTACACCTAGAGAGATATGCGTTCTTTGCTTAAATCAAACGGATCAACCCTTGAATTTTGTTTGTACTCTGCCACGATTTCATCAAAGAGAGGAGTGTATATCGGCACAGCGAAT
>JAPCJV010000329.1 GCA_027886785.1 Nitrososphaerota archaeon
GCTCAATTTTCTTACACGCGAAGAATACGTGGTTGCCATCCCGAAATCAGATGATATCAGCCATGTAAAGGAAAACTGCGAGGCGTCTGGATGGCGACTTTCCAACGAAGATATTAGAATGATCGATGAAAAGTTTTGAAGGTTTTCTGGCGTACCCTAGTTAAGAAAAAGCGCACAAACTTGAATTAGCCACCTGCGCCCTCATTACCAGGATTCGCTTTGGACGACAGCTCGATCTTTGTTACAAAAGAGGTCCTGCCGTCTTTAGATGGGTATGGATTAACTGAAAGCGTCATCGGCGATCCAAAAGGAAGTTTGAGGCAGTATAGAAACTCCCGGGGTCTGCACGTAAGAGAATATGAAGATCGTTATGAAATCCATGTAGACTTGGTCGACCCTCAAGAAGATCCTTTAGGGCATCTAGTTTTTGACTCTCCTGAAACCCTTTCTGCAATTGCGGCAAGTTCTCTACTAGCTCGAAAGGCAAAAAGCTCCAGCTCCCCCACGGTTAGATTATTTGGCAATCCTTTCGGATTCTTATTCCTGTTTTTGTTCTTCAACAACATCTTCGGAAAAATCAAGAGACTCATTTTTTCCTGAAGCATTTGATACCAGATGGCCGTCATCAAACCAGAGACCCGGAGATTCATCGGAGTACTTTGGAAATTACTTCCGATCGCGTTTAGTTACAGGCGCGACAGGCGAGAAATCCGGAAGGCGGAAGGGAGGCTCGTTCGTCCACAGGTTTACCGCAAACATGCGAAAAAAGCGGTGAATACTTTCATTGAGCTGGGGCCTGCATACATAAAATTCGGGCAGCTCTTGTCCGTCCGTCCCGACATTCTTCCCCAGCCCTACATTGATGAATTCTCCAAGCTCCAGGACGAGATTCCTCCCGCTCCCTTCGGGGAAGTCGAACCGCTCATCGAAAAAGAGCTTGGAAGACCCATTTCCGAAATATTTAGCACGTTTGATAAAGAAGCCGTGACGGGTGCGAGCCTCGGGCAAGTGTACCGAGCGACGTACAAGGGGGAACCGGTAGCGGTGAAGGTAAATCGCCCGGGGATTAGGGAGCAGATGAAAATTGACGTGGCCGTCCTGTATCGAGTGGTGCCTCTGGTCGGGAGATTCATCGATCAGTCGCTCAAAATCACCGCGCAATCGGTCGTGGAGCAGTTCTCGGATACGATCCAGGAAGAGATGGATTACAGAAAAGAGGCTGAGCATTTACTCGTCATCAAAAAAAATCTGAAATCAGAAAAAGACGTCATCATTCCGCGCATCTATCCTGAAATTTCTTCGCAGGGCGTACTCGTACTGGAATACATCGGTGGGATAAAGATCAACGATCTGAAAGGACTCGAGGCTGCAGGAGTGGATCGGAAAAAGTTAGCGAGGAGAGTCGCCAAGATTTTCTTCACTATGCTTCTTAGCCAGGATCTTTTTCACGCAGATCCACATCCCGGGAATATCTCGATAAGGACCGAAATCTCGCCCGAGGGAAAAAACCTGACGAAGATAGTGCTCTACGATTTCGGGATGACTGGGAGTCTAGATCCCCAGACCCGCCTAAAGCTGGTGAGGTTTTACTCAGCTCTTGTGGATCTAAATTCCACGCGAGTGGTGGACATGATGATAGCTCTCGGGTTGCTTCAGCCAGACACCAACAGGTACGTCATCAAGCGAGGCGTCGAACTGGCCCTTGCTGACATGCACGGCCAAAAGGTCGAGGAGACGGAAGTTAAGGCATTGCTCGAAATTGCAAACCGAACGATTTACCAGTTCCCTTTCCGTCTCCCGAAAAATCTTGTACTATACATGCGAATGCTCTCTATTCTCGAAGGAGTATGCCTTGCCCTAGATCCAAAATTCCGGTTCGTTCAAATCCTGGGCAATCTCCTTGAAGAGCAGGGCTTGGTGGGAGAGGCGTACAGGGAAGAACTCAAGGATTTAGCCAAAAGAATAGAAAATGCGGTTGCTGCCTCGGTGGACGTGATGCCGCTGCTCAGGGGGTTTCTGGAGGAAAATTATGATCCTACAGGATCCAGACGCTACGAGGGCTCTTTTCGTCCCAGGAGATCCAGGTTTTTTCCAGGGTTCGGTGCGGGGCTGGGAATGGCAGGAATCGCGATCTCCGTATTTTACATAGAAAGCTTCAACGGGAAGGTCGCGTTTATCGCCTCAGTTGGCTTGCTCGCATTATCGCTGTATACGAGCAGAAATTAGGGTCTTTTATTCGACAGTTACTCTGCCGACTCCCTTGATGGGAAGCCTCACAGTCAATACACCGTTCTCGTACTTTGCCTTAACGCCGGTCTCGTCATCCTCGTCAACGTCAATTTTTACAGGCAACACTATCTTCTTGTTGACCTTTAGCGGTCTTTGCTCCCAGTAAGTCATCCCGTCTCTTTCCGGTTTGTCTCTCTTGGCGGAGACAAGCAGCGAGTGTTCCGCAAGACGCGTTCTGATTTTTTCTTTTTCAAAACCTGGCAGATCCATAATGATCACGAGATCCGTCCCCTCTTCAAACATGTCGACGGGAGGAAGAATCATTTCATACACGTCCCTGGACCGTACGCCAATTTCCCGCATAAACTCTTTCGAGAGATGATCGAGAAGCATGCTCATAAGTTTTGAGAAGCGTTTCGTCTGATAAAAGCGTATCTGGAAAAGCTTGGATTTTTCTTCGCGTTTTGATCTTACCTTAAAAACGGAACGCAAAACATTGTTATACCGTTTCTCAGCCTTGCAACTTTTGAAGTAAAATGGTTGAAGCTTATTGTGTCAAATGCAAGGCAAAAAGAGAGATGAAAGATCCTCAGAAAATAACCATGAAAAATGGCAAGCCTGCAACTCAGGGCATATGTCCAGTCTGTGGAACTAAGATGTTCAGAATTGGTTCTGCTTAGGCAGAATTGATCTTCCTCCTAATTTTTTCAATTTTTTAGATCTCAAAGAATTGTCTTACTACCGGCGGGTTTGGACGTAATTCTTCCGCCGATCCTGA